>NZ_JADEVX010000041.1:0-28651 GCF_015207925.1 Microcystis sp. LEGE 00066
TCCTTTTTAATTCCCGTGATATTGTGCTTTGATGACATCCGAGCCAGACGGCCATTTGCCGTTGAGATAAATTTCCCTCCTGACTAAGTTGGTAGAGCCAGTTTCTTTGTTCTATGTTAAGATGTTGGGAGCTTCGTTTTTGGGTCTGATTTGTTTTTGTTAATGATCAGACAGTACCTGATGAGCCTTTCTTTGTCAACTCTTGAGGTTGATGCGTTTCATTTTTGAATTGGCGGCGTTTCATTTTTGAATTGGCGCATTTAAAATATCTCCTTCTTTTAATTGTTCGAGTATATTCTCGGCTAGTCTTTTCGTATAGGTTCGTTTCTTGGCGACAAAATCTAACTCTTCACTAAAGGGTTTTCGACAATTATCGCACTTAAATTGACGACGATTAACCTGTAGGTACACTGGTTGACCTGAGATTGGTAAATCTTTGACTAAATGTCGATGATTTTGGTGGAGTTTATCGCTCTCTAACCCACAACGAGGACAGATTGCTTTTTGATTTTTCGATTCGATTTGGCAAACTATACCGATATTTTCTAGGTGTAGATAGCCTTGAATAGACGTTCCTTTTAGGTTCAAAAATTTGTCAAGTATCATAAGTAAAATACTCTGGTTTTTGGCTATTATATCAAATCTTAACTCGATTGTCTATCTTTTGATATTAACTTGTTTGTGCCGTAAGTGTCTCCCTGTATAGATTTCAGCTACTTTTAGGCGTAGGTACTCTCATCGAATTTTATTTTAAGTTAATTATTTGCATAACAATTCCCGAAGAGCCACAGATTTTACAGGAGCCACCTTAAAAAGTACCAATTTTAATCAGGCAATCTTGAATAAAACAATTTTTAAACAAGCAATTAAATTGGAATTAGCCCGCCCCGGCAATACCTTATTAGCCAATCCCCAGGTTAGAGAATTTTTGATTGATTGCCGCACCGGAGCCGGAAAAGACTTTGCCAGAGCCAATTTACGGGGGGCATATCTGGAGGGGGCAAACCTGCAAGCTGCCAACTTGCGCCTCGCCGATATCAGTGAAGCCAGCTTGCAATACGCCAACCTTGCGGGGGCAAACCTCACCGAAGTCAACGCCGTCAATGCCGATTTGCGCCATGCTACTCTGACGGGTGCTTGCGTGGAAAATTGGAATATTGATGCCACCACCCAACTGGATGAGGTGGACTGTCAGTATATTTACCTGCTTAATGGGCAGAAAGAGCGCCGCCCCAGCAGTGGCGAATTTCAACCCGGCGAATTTACTAAATTGTTTGCCGAAATGTTCGACACCGTTGACCTGATTTTCCGCAATGGGGTAGATTGGAAAGCTTTCATCGCCGCCTTAAAAGAAGTGCAAGTGCAGAATGAAAATACGCCGCTTCAGGTGCAGAGCATTGCCAATAAAGGAGATGGCGTGATAGTGGTAAAAGTCCATGTACCGTCCGACACTGATAAAGAGAAAATTCATCAAGAATTTAACCAAAATTATCAACTACAACTCGCAGCCATCGAAGCCCAATATAAGGCACAACTCACCGCCAAAGAGACGGAAATTGCCATCTATCGCCAACAAAGTGTTGATATGATGGAAATTACCAAAACCCTCGCCAACCGTCCCATTAATGTAGAAGCAAAAGCCATGAGCAACAGTAACGACAGTTCCCGAAATATTACCATCCGCGATATTAATAATTCTGCCGTCAATTTCGGCGAAATCATCGGCGATGTAACCAATACCATTAACCAAATTGCAGCCGATGCTTCCCCAGAAAATGCCCAACTTAAAGCCTTACTGCAAGAACTAACCCAGGCGATTGAAATTGACAGCCATTTAGATGAAGAAGAAAAAGCCGAAGCCGCCAATCAAGTGAAAAAGATTGCCCAAGCTAGTCAAAATCCTGATGATGCCGGATTGCAAAAGAAAGCCCAACGAGCGGTTAATTTTCTTGGCTCTTCGGTTTGTGTTATGCAATGAATGGAGGTTATAAGAGATGGAACCCTTATAGAGAAAGACATTTGGCGATTTTTGTCAATTGTTTTTGATCTAGAGCGAACTAATCAATTAAATCTCTTGCCAGATAAGGATTTAGTCGATTTATGCCCCCCTATCGAACCATACCAAGTAACGAAGAACCATTTTCTTGAAACAATTGCTAAAGCTTTGGAACCTGCCAGCAAACTTGCCCAAGCCTGTCAAAAAGCCTTACCGATAATTTTGGGAATATTAGGCTTCTGATAGGTTTGTAGTTTCGCTTTAGCGCAGTTCTAGTTAGGGCTATAGCATCGACTTGCCGCACTTTTTTTTAGTCCAAACTTGCGCCATTTCTAACATATTAGTAACTCCAATAAAGAATCATCCTCAAGATAACAAATCAAGCGCAATTGTCGATGATAGGTGAGATTCTATCACTTGATGACCCAGGCTAACCGGTCGAGCATTTCCCTCTACTGGCGCGCAATAACGGGGAATTGGGCTAGAAACGAGGCTAATATGACGGTCACTCACCGCTAATCCATGGGTAGGATCATAACCTTTCCAGCCGCCCCCCGGCAAATACACCTCTACCCAAGCGTGTAAATGTCTTTCTTCTTGGTCTAAATCTCCTTCTTGATAGCCACTGACAAAACGGGAAGCCAATCCCACACAGCGACACACATCCATAAATAAAACCACAAAATCGCGACAGGAACCCTGCTTATTTTTCCAAGTGTTTCCGGGTAGATAGGGTTCCCCGTTAAGACGAATAATTTGCTGACAATTTCGGTAAATTTTGTCATTAAGATTAAACAGGAAAGATAGCACATGTCCCTCGGTTTCCTGCATAACTTCCTGGGCTAGTGCTGCCACATCGGGGTCATTATTTAACCCATAAAATTGTCTGTAGGGTTGTAATTGGCTGTGGAGGGAAATGGGATAATCAAAGGGTAGACAGGTCGCCCAAGGTTCCAATAAATACTGGAAAGGATTAACCCCATGGGTTTCCACTTCACTCACCACATCAATCAATAATTCTTCCGTCGGTTGATTAAACCAAATTTGTAAACAAGAATTGCCATCGAGGTCGATAATATTAGTTATTGTTAAAGGTTCTGGGTTAATTTTGAGCGTGAACTCTCGCAAAGTTTGCCCACCATCGGATTTTGGTCGCAAGCGCAGCAGATGGGGTGATAAAATCACGGGTTGATTATATAAATAGTTAGTTTGATGCCGAATGTGATAACGCATTAAGTTGTTAATTGGGATTGATATTGAAAGTTATTTACTGGCAGAGGTGAGGCAAGTTCGGGATTAAAAACAAAGAAAGTTTCTGTCATTTTTATCCCCACATCATTAACTCTTTTTTGAATATGGTCGAGGAATTCATGCAATCCCATCTCAATAACATCCTCGATAGTTAGATAACTCATTTCGGCACAAAGTCGCCCTAAACTTCTTTCTACTGAATTGCCCCAAGTTCCTATAGGAGTCCCTGTAACTTGATGCAGACAGTGGTCTAATTCCCGCAGACAAAAGTGAATTGAACGAGGAAATTCTCGGTTAAGAATTAAAAATTCAGCCACGTCACTAGGAGTAATCCGTCGTTGACATTTACGATACATTTCGTAGGCACTGACCGACCGCAGTAAAGCAATCCATTGAATTTGGTCTAGAGAAGTTCCCACCCATTGGGCGGAAGGCAAGAGATAATAGTATTTAACATCAAGAATTCTGGCGGTTTTATCGGCGCGTTCCTGTAATCTTCCCATAACGCCAAAATGCCAACCTTCATTATGAGTCATCGTTGCATCCATTACCCCCGCAAAACGGTGACTAGCCAATTTAACTTGAGTAAAAAAGTTAGGTAAAGTAGTTTGAGGATGGTAAGAGGAAGCATCTTTTACCATCAAGAAAAAACCATTAACCTGTTCCCACATTTCCGAAGAAATAATCTCGCGAACTGACCGAGCATTTTCTCGCGCCCAGCGCAAACAAGAGATAATTGAACTACTATATTCCGTGTCAAATGTCAAGAAATTGATCACATTTTCTGCGGTGGCTGTGCCGTAACGTTTCTTGAATTGTTCTAAATCTCCCGTGGTTAAAACCAAAGGTTCCCACTGTTGCAAAACACTGGTGGGAATATCTAACATTAAATTAAGGTTAACATCCATAAACCGGGCGACATTTTCTGCCCGTTCAATATAGCGATTTAACCAATAAATTGAATCAGCAACTCTACTAAGCATAATTAACTGGGAAAAAGTGAAAAGGTTAGGGTGGATTGGGCGAAAATAATTTATGCACTCGACTCATGATTTAATTTTGGCCGTAACCCACCAAAATTTTGATTATTGTCCTGATTACTTGGTTAAAACCCAAGTATCTTTACTGCCACCACCTTGAGAGGAATTAACCACTAAAGAACCCTTTTTCAAAGCCACGCGAGTTAACCCCCCGGGATGCACATAAATTTCATCGCCCCGATGGAGAATATAGGGACGTAAATCCACATGACGACCTTCAACTTCCGTGTCAATTAAAGTGGGAACCCTAGAAAGACTTAACACCGGTTGAGCGATATAATTGCGGGGATTAGCGGCAATGCGTGGGGCAAATTCTTCTCGTTCTTTCGAGGTAGTTTGAGAACCGACTAACATCCCATAACCTCCCGACTCATTAGCGGCTTTCACAACTAACTTATCGAGATTATTTAAGACATAATCTAAGTCCTTTTCTCGCCAACAAAGATAGGTAGGAACGTTATTTAAAATCGCTTCTTCTCCCAGATAATAACGAATCATATCGGGGACAAAAGCATAAATAACCTTATCATCGGCGACTCCCGTACCCGGAGCATTAGCTAAAGCGACGCGGCCTTCCTGAAAAACTTTTAATAATCCGGGTACACCTAACATCGAATCGGGACGAAAAACCGCCGGATCTAAAAAGTCATCATCGAGGCGACGATATACCACATCTACCCTTCTTAATCCCTTGGTGGTTTTCATTTGTAGATAACCATCAAAGACGACTAAATCACGCCCTTCCACTAATTCTACCCCCATTTGTTGGGCGATAAAAGAATGTTCAAAGTAGGCAGAATTATAGGTTCCGGGGGTTAAAACTACTACGGTGGGATTAGGTAATTGGGCTGGGGCTAAATTAAGGAGAGTTTCCAACAGATGGGAAGGATAATCATCCACCGGTTTAACATTCATTGTCTGGAAAATATCGGGGAAAGTGCTTTTCATTACCCGACGATTTTCGAGGACATAAGAAATACCGGAAGGAACCCGCAAATTATCCTCTAAAACGTACCATTGACCATCTTTATCGCGGACTAAATCGGTTCCCGTGATGTGACACCAGATACCTCCGGCGGGTTTCAGTCCCAGACAGGGTTTCAGAAATCCCGTCGCCGAGGCGATTAATTCGGGGGGAATAATGCCATCTTTAATGATTAACTGGTCATTGTAGATATCGGAGAGAAAAAGATTGAGAGCTTTGATGCGTTGTTTCAGTCCTCTTTCCAAATAATCCCAGTCCTCAGCCGAGACAATTCGGGGAATAATATCAAAAGGAAAGATTTTTTCTACCCCTTGATTGTCGCTATAGACATTGAAAGTCACCCCCAATTCAAACAGGGCCGACTGAGCGGTTTCCCGGTGTTGTTGAAGTTCTCGAGGCGGCAGATTCTGCAACCATTTGATTAAAGGGGACGAGTGGGGACGAGGTTGACCATCATCCAAGAATAGTTCGTCGTAGAAGCCTTCGGGATCGTAGGTATTTAATAGCACGCTGACCTCATTTCATACCGATACTTTTTTGCTAACATACATTAACAATGCACTCTAAGAGAGTCTCTTAAAGAGGGGGTATCTCCCAAAGCACGAAGAAAAATTCCTCGTGCGCCATTAATATCTCTATCCATCGTCTTGCCATCAATCTTGGATTTAATGACTTTTTTTCCACCTAAGTTATGTATTAATTCACCAGTCCAGCTAACTGTTTTCGACGTATAGGCTTCACAGCAGTCTATTACTAATTTACCCATCTCAAAAGCCTTATGCTTGAGAAATTGCTTAAATCGGTAATGAGACCAGTTAAGCATCTGTCTAACAGATTTTGAGCGAATCTTCCTGCTATTTTTTAGAACCATTTCTGACACTTCAAAAGTAGGCAAAAGAATCACATCAAAGTTATCAACTAGGAATCTAGCAACTTGATGATGAAGTTCATCTACTAAATTCCTGATTTTATTTCTTAGTCGATTAGCTGCTTTTCGATAACGGTTTCTGGTTTTAGCATTAACTTTGGTAGAACGAGAAATTAAATCATCAAGGTGATAGCATAATCGTTGGATTTTACCTATATCCTGACTCCCGATTGAGCCAAAACTATTAGGCGAGAATAGTGCCAGAAAATCTCTAACACCGGGGTCTAGGGCGACAATGCGTCCTTGGTTATCGGATTCGCATCGTTGCACCTCATGGGGAATAGCTAAATAGTATTGTCCATTTCTGGATACTAATCGGCTATCCCCAAAATTGTCGGGCAGTGATTCGGTGAAGCGTATTTGCCCTAATTTTGTGTGATATATTCCTTTTTCTGAAATGGCTGACTTAGGAATATAACATGATTGCTGTTTATCTTTACGGGAACGGAATTTTACTTTCTGGATTTCCCCAGTTTTTTGATATTTTCTTTGAGCATTTTGAACGGCTTCACAAGAGTCTTTGACTGCTATTGATTTAATCTGGTAGGGGACTTCTTTAGCCCATTCTGGTAAATCATTAATGATTCCGGTCTTGATAGCCTTCCAATTAGCTTTTCTATCTGGTTCCTGTAGATATTTAATGGTTTGGTTGAAGACAAACCGAGATACTCCCCACCAGTGTTTCATCAGTTTCTTCTGTTCTGTTGTTGGATAAATCCGTACTTTCTTTGATTTTTTGAGCGTACTTCCTGAGTCTGGACATTCGGCAAGAGAAGATGTGAAGTATTTATAACAAGTCTGCTGTAAGTTCTGATTCGGGACTGTGAACAGTTTGGTCGAGAACCAAGATTTTGCCACCGTTTTGTTCGACCATGTACTGTATAAGCTCGAATCTAAATCGGCATAATCTGTCCAGTGTGGACATAACAATTGTGAGTTTATTTCCCCACAATAATCTGTCCAGTATGGCTCTAAGTCTTTTTCTTTGGAAGTTAAGCCCACTATCGAGGTCTTTGATGATTTCTGCCTCTGGATAGAATCCGCGCATAAAGCTGACTTGTCTCTCAAGGTCATCTCGTTGCTTGATTGAACTGACTCGGCAGTAGCAAACAAGGGAAGCTCTAGCTGCACCATTGACGTAAGACTGGACATCGTATAATCGTTGCCCTGCTTCGTTTTTGATACTTTTGATTTTCCCTTCATCGGCATATTCTCTTAATGTATTGGGATGTAATCCCCATAGCTCAACGGCTTTTCTTAGGGTCACAAACGTTCGCCTAAATAGTGGAGTATGTAGGTCAATGTGAGCAAATCAGTAACTAGCTGTCAACCTTACCTATTCCCAGTGTCGGACAATTAGCTCGATTTTTTGTAGTCTAGGAGACATTTTAAGGGAAATTTTAGGAAGTTACGTTTTTTGAGGCTGGCGATCGCCAATTGATCCCCACCGGTGGAGAAACCTGACCGGAGCGAGAATTAGCCCTGAAAACTGTGTTACATTTTTTAAAGGTCACACCTTAAATCTTTCATTTTTCTTACTGGTTACGCGATGTTTACCAAACAAGTAACGGATTCTAAAGCCTATCAATGGTTTGAGGAACGCTTAGAAATTCAAGGGATCGCTGATGATATCAGCACCAAATACGTTCCCCCCCACGTCAATATCTTCTACTGTCTGGGTGGTATCACCCTTGTGTGCTTCGTGATCCAGTTTGCCACTGGTTTCGCCATGACCTTCTACTACAAACCCACTGTAGCAGAGGCCCTCTCCTCCGTACAGTACATCATGAACGAAGTTAACTTTGGCTGGTTAATTCGTTCTATCCATCGCTGGTCCGCCAGTATGATGGTGTTAATGATGATCCTGCACGTTTTCCGCGTTTACCTGACCGGTGGATTCAAAAAACCTCGCGAATTAACCTGGGTAACTGGGGTTGTCCTGGCCGTAATAACCGTTAGCTTCGGTGTCACCGGTTACTCCTTACCCTGGGATCAGGTGGGTTACTGGGCGGTTAAAATTGTTTCCGGTGTACCTGCTGCTATTCCCGTCGTCGGTGATCAACTCGTCACCCTGATGCGCGGTAGCGAAAGCGTCGGTCAAGCAACTTTAACCCGTTTCTACAGCTTGCATACTTTTGTACTACCCTGGTCGATCGCGGTCTTCATGTTGCTACATTTCTTGATGATCCGTAAACAAGGCATTTCTGGGCCTCTATAATTCAGAAAAATATCTCTGTCGATCCGAAATCATTTTTAGGAGACATTATCCATGTCCACATTAAAAAAGCCCGATCTCAGCGATCCCGCTCTCCGCGCTAAGTTGGCTAAAGGTATGGGTCACAACTACTACGGTGAACCCGCTTGGCCCAACGATCTGCTCTATGTCTTCCCGGTGGTGATCTTTGGTACGATCGGACTCTGCACCGGTTTAGCGATTATGGATCCCACCATGATCGGTGAACCTGCCGATCCTTTCGCTACTCCCTTAGAAATTCTGCCAGAGTGGTATCTTTATCCCGTTTTCCAAATTCTCCGTATTCTTCCTAACAAACTCTTAGGTATCGCTTGCATGGCTGGCGTTCCCCTAGGCTTGATGTTAGTTCCCTTTATTGAAAGCGTCAATAAATTCCAAAATCCTTTCCGTCGTCCCGTCGCTACCGCTATCTTCCTATTTGGTACTGTGGTGACGATTTGGTTAGGTATTGGTGCCACTTTCCCCATCGATATATCTTTAACTCTCGGTTTGTTCTAAGTTACTGAACTTCACCGGTTTTTTGCCCACGCTTGTGATTCCTGACTTTGGAAGAGCGATCGTGGGCAATTTTAATTGGGGTTTGCGGCAAAAAGTTTTTCTTGGGGGCAGGGTGTGGGGTGTGGGGTGTAGGGTTTTACCGATTTTCAGGTGGTCAACTACCTAATTTTCAGGGAAAAAGTCCAGGAATTTTCCCCCTGATCACTCCCAGTCCGGTACTTTTTGATTGACAAAAAGTCTAAAAGTCTTACCCAACAAGGTTTTTAGATTTATTCAGCCAACCCTAATTGTGATTTCCTCTAACGGGTAATTTGTTGTACCAAAGCGATAACATCGCTGCGGCTGAGTTTTTCCTTACCTAAAGCTAGGACTTCGAGAGTGCCATGGGCTAAAGCGAGGGGAATCTTACAAAAATCAAGGGCTGGCCCATTAGGCAGCGATTGAGTGTAATAATCGGCTAATTTCAGATTACGACGGGCATAATCATGAATATCACTAATTGTCCAACCCTGGGGCAGAAAACTTACCCCCCGGCGCCGATCCTCGCCATGGTTGCGGGCAATATTAACCGCTTGTAAACCCCGACCAAAACCGATGGCATAACTGCGATTAGTTTGAGTGCCGTCGTACCAATTCCAGAGGTCAGACAGCAATAAACCCACGGCACCGGCCACACTAAAGGTATATTGATCTAATTCCACTTCTGTGCGAATATCCCAGTTATTCCCGGCCCAGTAGGCCATGCGATCGGCCATGGCCGCCGTGGCATCCCAAACCCGGGGGGCGATCGAATCCGGTGCTAACATTGCCCATTCGCCAATTCTCAGGGTGACTTCCGGCAAAATCTCCCGATGGACTAAGCCAAAAGTAAAATCCTCTTTGGTAGAATTTTGGGTACCTGCTTGTAAATTCAGGCTAATTTGTCTTAATATCTGGGCTTTACTGAAGTTATCTAGGTCGGGATGGTCTTCTACTTCATCGATCGCCCTCATACAGAGATAAGCTGAGGCTACTGCCTCGAGCAGACGATCCGGTAAACGACTTATGGGAATATAAAAAGTTCGACTCGTTTCTTGCAGAATCGTTAAAGCATTATCGCGCAAATTCATTCAGTCCACTCCTCACGCCAACTTAGGTAACTACGAGTTAAACCAATCAGATAGATCGGTTTAGGTGATTCCGATGTTCCTAAGACAAAGTTGCTGTCTATTGTAGTATGATTATTCAAAATTTCCCGATTATTCTCGAAAAAATCAACCATTAGGGTTTTCTTGACAATTCTTCTTTCTCGTATAGCTGAGGGACAATTACGGCAATTTTTCGAGATTACAGGCTTAAAAAGCGGTTTTTGCCCGTTTTTAAGCAGTATTTTGCGGTTTCATGGCAGGGATTGAAAGGAGGTCACTTGTAGAATTGGCCCGATCATGGCCAGAGTCATCACATCCGAGCGAATTTGACCTATAACTGTCACTTTTGCCTTTGTTTGGATTAATTCGGCGGTCGGTTCCATTAATTCGTAGGTTTGACCGTTATCGGCAATTAATGCCCAAGTTCCCGTGCCTATTTCGATTCTTTTTACCTGACCCGTTACACTAACACTCATGCTTTGATTTCCCCGATCGAGGCGATCGCAATTGCCGCCCCTGTTACGAGCATTCTATCGATATCTTTGCTCGACATTGATTGTCAATTTTGGCAGAATTTAACCCCATAAATCAGTTTTTTTTATCTAAAAAGCGATCGCTACTTCCGCCACCACCGCTAAGAGGGAGGCCACAGCCGCTAGAATTATTATTTCTCGATCGGATTGTCTCATAGCTATTTGAGTATAAATTACTAGTCCTAGTCTATATCACATCTAACCTAGAGTTAAATTGATCTAAATTATTTTATCCATAGATAAAAAGCTATAAAAGTTATCGGCAAGAAGGGAGAAATCTTTTTCTGAATTACCCTGTATTATTTGTTCAGAAACCCTAATTAAGCCGGCTCTTCGTTACTTGTTATGGTTCGATAGGGGGGCATAAATTGACTAAATCCTTATCTGGCAAGAGACTTAATTGATGAGTTCGCTCTAGATAAAAAACAATTGACAAAAATCGCCAAATGCCTTTCTACATAAGGGTTCCATCCCTTATAACCCCAGTCCATTGCATAACACAAACCGAAGAACCATTAAACCTAACTGTTAATAGCTTAATGATATGCAATAACATTAGATTCCATAGGTATAAACCAATGGGAGATATTTTCTAGTTTTTGATGGATTTGATCGAGATGATCCTGCACGGGTTGCAGGAAAGTTTCGTACTGTTGCATCTGAGTTTTTAAACGCACTAATGCCAGATTAGCATCGCGCCATTGTCGCTCCTGTTCTTCAAATTCACGAGTTTTTTGCTCTAAATCCGAGCATTGCTCATCAATAGTATCTCTGTTTTTTTGTAAATCCTCTTGTAGCTCCTTGATTTCTGCGGCTAAACGTTGACTTTCTTGGAGATTATTTTGATAACTATCCTCCAGGAGAATTAACACTGGTTCAAAGCTACATTTTTGGGCATCTTCTGGGGATAAAATTCCCTGTCTGCGTTGCAGAATTTTCAGATGTTGAGAGCAAATAGCTTGCCTTTCCCGAAGATTCCGTCTTTGTCCGAACAAAGTTTCTGCCAGCATTCCTTTTCTCTCCTGTTCCTCGGCTAATTCCGCCTCTAAATTAGCTCGCTGGGATTCATCTATTGTGGCCATTCTTGCCTCTAATTCTTCCACAGTTTGAGATTGGAGAGTTAATTCTTCCTCTTGGTCGTTGACAAAAATTTCCAAGCGATCGAGGTCTGTTTGTAAATTGTTAACTAAGCTCTCCAATTTTTCTAAAGGCATTTTTTCAAGAGCTTCTAGATCGATTTTACCATCAAAATCTAGGTCTGCTGCTTGGGCGAGACGAAGGAGCATTTGTCGAGTAGAATCAGTGGTTTGTAGGGTGAGGTTAAGGTGATCGAATAATTCCTGTTTTTGACTCAGAACAGTTTCTTGTATTTGTAGTTGTATTTTCGCTGTTTCCAAAACACTGCGACTTGTCTTTAATTCCCTGGCTCTTTGTTTGAGATGATTGAGCATTTGTTCGTTGACGACCTGGCGATTTTCTACAGCTTTTTTCTGCTCCTCTAAACTTTGCCAACAACTATTTAAAATAGTCTGTTGTCCCTGCACAGATTCAAGAGTTGAATAGAGAATTTGTGAGGGAGAATTACCCAGATCGTGATTATTGGCTAAACTCTCCGCTAGAGAGCGAATAAATTGTTGTTGTTCTGGGGAAAGATTGGGGAAGGAGTTGAAATTTATTTGTTCTTCTTCCAGGTGTCGCTGTTGCTCTATCAATTGTTGTTTTAGGTTTTCCAGTTCTTGTCTTTTGCCCTCTAAATAATCGAATTCTGCTTCTATGCGCTCAATTTGCTCAATTCTTTCCTCCATTTCCATTTTCTGGCGGTTGAGAATCTCGCTTTGATAGGTGAGGGATTGTTTCCACTGAGCGATTTTCTCTTGATCTTCCTTATTGCGTTCGATCAAACGGGAAATCTTTTGCAGTTGTCGCACGATCTCCGCTCCCGCTAATTCTGGTTTTCCTTGCAGTTGACGATTATCGCTCAAATTCACCAAGAGAAGCGCACCTTCTCCTATGGAGTTAGTTTCGTCGCAGCTTAAAATATCGTTTCCCGCTATGGCACTCCACGTCTGATCTTTATGCTGACAGGCCAATAGTTTCAATTCGGTTTTGTAACCACTGATAAAACCTCTAGTCTGTTTTTTTACTTCTGCAAGGTATAGCACGATTAGTCTTCCTGTGTGATGAAAGTTTTTGTAATTGGTTTTAGAGAGAGTTGGTGATCGAGGCTAGGAGCGGCCTGTCTATAGTTTCAGTGTACTGATCGGCTGCCAAAAAATTTTAAATTTCTATTATTCAAGTTTTTCTTTTTGAGACATACATTTGTCCTCAATTTTTCCTCTTATCCACTGGAAAATTTTAAATTTTTGAAGATTTTTAAGCACCAATTTACTGACCTAGTCTCAAAAAATTTGGCAGTCAATCTCATAAATCGGCTGATGTTTTCTGACCCCTTTTACCTCTGGCTGCAGTTTGAATAAGCTGACCACACATCTAAATTATCGTTTAAGACGGCGTGAGAGCGAGAGGCAAGGATAGAAAGCTAGACCTTTTGTACTGAAAATTGCCAAAGCTAGTTTAAATGCAGCAAAGCTTGCTGAAAAATATCTTACATAATTAGCTTATCAGATTTATTATTAGTGGCAAGAGCAAGGAAGACAGCGTTTCTTCTCAAGATGAAGTATGACGAGACTTGGCATCATCTCCAGACTAACACCTCCTCTTCCAGTATTGCCCAAGACCAGAGACTTCGTACCTCACCATTAAGATAACTGTTCTAGGTTATTCTAGACTAAAAGAAATAGCGTCTAGTGGGGGAGATTCCGAGAAATTAGGCAAGGAAGCTTCAATGAGATTGACATTCCCAGTATTTTACAATTGATTGAACTAGGACAAAGAATCGGAGAACTATTGATGACGATCTTAGTATTGGTGAAAAAGTCGAGAGTATTTTAGAAAATTCCAACTATTCCTGGGATCTTTTCCCTAAGAAGCTCTCGCTCAGGCTATAGTGATCGAAGCTGCTCTCATTCTCTGGGATATCGCCCTACCAAAACTCGACGGTTTAACCAGTCAAGGGGGGCCACTGGCAAGGGTAAAAGCCAAAATGGTGGAGGCAACCGATTATTTAAGCAAACCTTTGAGCGAAAATGAGTTATGACTGCTGGTTGAGAGGACATGAAAATCGGGTTCCACCGAACCTGTCATGTAAAACTATCAACAACTCATGCTTGTAAAGCTTGTACACTAAGGCTTTGAGTTTTTGTTAGATTGATATTTATCAACTTTAGAGCCTTGCTGTGCAGAGAGGGAGCTTGAGGAATTTTCTACAGTGTAAGTTCGGAAGAACCGAAAATCGGAGCCGATGCCTACATTGTCAAACCCTTTGAACCTATTGAGTTCATTTGCATCGTTAAACAACTGCTGCGCCGATAAAATCGCCTTCACCAGGGACAGTCTAGTCATGGTATAGGTCGAGATAGCTAAAAACGCCGCCCCAAATATTACTTAAGGCTTGCTGAATAATGGTAAAACCCTTTTAAAATAAGACTTTTGACCTGTTAAAATCCGATGTTAGTACAAGAATATAGGATTGGGACATTCAAAAACCTTGCATTATCCTTTTTATAGTACATAAGCTGGTACAAAAAAGAGGGCAACAAAGCCTGAAACGACCGGCTACTGACGACCGGCTACTAACCCCACCAACAAACTTTTTCAGCAAACCCTACTTACAGGAGAACAAAACAAATGCTTAACGATACCGATTTTTTTACTGGTGACGCTCAAAATACCGCCCCCGACACTCAGGAATTAGAAACTCCCGTCGGTGAACTGTACTTGCGATTTTATCTACCCTCTCAGGACGAGTTTGCCCTTAGTTCCGTGGGTATTCGCGAGGTGATGCAGCAACCAGTCGATCGCATTACCCCCATTCCCAATGCTTCACCCTTGCTTCTCGGCACGATCAATCTTCGGGGTCAAGTGATCTGGGTGGCGGATATCGGGCAATTTTTGGGAGATAGCAGCCCCTTAAACACCGATCGAGCCGAAATCCCTGTAATTGTGATTGAAGAACAGGAAACGATCCTCGGTTTAGCGGTGCAACGTTTGGGAGATATGAAATGGCTCGACCCAGATAAACTAGGTAGTGTCGTCAGTATTCCCGATCAGATCGCGCCATACGTGCGGGGAGAGTGGATTCTGGGCCAAGAATCAAAAAAAACCTTAAGACTACTCGATCATCTGGGCATACTCCGTTCTAGCCGTTGGGCGGCTTAAAACCTCAAAAAAATAGCAGAATAGAATTTATAGTAATTATTTCTTGAAACTACTAACTACTTCACCACTTTATCTTTACTAGGGGAGGGACAAATGCCGTCAGGGAAAGAATATGCGAAACTCTATGGCAAGGCGAACACCGCCTATTGTCAGGGCAACCTTGAGGATGCCGCCGTCATTGTCAAAGAAATGATCAGCAAGTATCCCGATGATGCCAACGTCATCCTTTTACAGGGACACATTTATGTCGGACTACAACAATACAGCTTGGCCGAGGGACGTTACGAAAAAGTGCTGGAATTGGCCAAAAATTCTGCCAATTTCTTTGAGCTGGTAGATTATGCTCGACGGGGTCTCGATCAGATTCAGCAATCGCGTTTTGAAGCCGAGAATGGAGATTTTATGATCGCCGCTGCGGAAAGCATTGCCTACAGCGAGGCAGCTTTCGATCCCAGTCAAGGTTTCAGCAATTCTTTGTCCGGGGGGTCGCAAGCGGCTGCTATCGAGCGACAACAGGAGGTAGTGGACTGGGATAGTGGTCTTTTCAATGACGAGGATTTCGGAGAGCCTACGGCGGGTACAGTCGATTCCTATGGCGATGATTTTGGGGAATCCGAGGCAACCGCCTTTAGTTCCCTCATCCTGGCTGGTTCAGGCTCTCACGGTTCCCAGTGGTCCGGGGATTCTGCGGATGGAGAACCCCCTTTCCCCTTTTTGGAAGCAGCGGAGATTGACCCGCTGCAGGAAGGGTGGGGCGGTGGGTTAGGGTCAACGGGAGAAGCCACTTTTACGGCTGACTGGCGGGAAAATCCCGTCACCGGTCGAGATCAGGAGTTATCCTATGCCGATGCCCCAGAAACAAGCACTTTTGCCATTGACCCGGAACTGCCCCGCCGACAAGCGGCGAAAACTGACCTTAATCAGGGCAGAGTGACTCAAAAAAGATACGAGGAAGACGAAGCCAGAGATTTTAGAGAACTAAAACTCAATGATGAGGATTTAGACGGTTTTTCCCAACTGCGTCTGACGGATATAGGCGAAGAACTGGGGGAATCGGAGCTATTTACCGGTTCGGGAGAGGAAGCTTTAACTGCTGGTTTTGTCCCCGAACCCAGGGCGAGCCTTAATGCCAGTTCTGCTGTGGGAGAGCCTAGTTTTCATCCTTCTCGTCTAGAAATCCCCGATGACAAAAGAGATAGTCATCTTGGCCCTGTTTCCGAGCGCCTGTTCGGGCCAGTGGTGGAAGTCAATCCGGGCAAATTAGCCTTTTTTGTCAACGCTTCTTTGGGCAAAAAACAACTAATTTTAGCGGCTTTAGCGGGTATTACCCCAGTGGTGTTAATTTTTGCCGTTAGCACCACCTCTTGGCTTTCTGCAAAAGTTGCCCCCAAAACAGCCCCAATACCACCAGCACCAGCCAGCCTTTCTCCTTGGAGTCAACCGAAACCAGCAATGATGTTATTAACTGGATTGGGAACCTTTGCCCTAACTTGGCTAGGTTTACAGTTGCTAATTAGTCAAATTAAGCGCAGTCTCGACGATTTGCAAAGCCAATTCGATCATCTTTCGGAAGGCAATTTTAACGCTAAAGCGACGATCTACTCGGAAGATGAATTTGGTCAACTGGCCAATCGTTTCAATCAGATGGCCAAGGTGGTGGCAACTATCACCACCTTGGCCCAAGGCCGCGCCGCCGAAACGGAACGGGAACGGAAAAATCTACAAAGGCAAGTGATTCGACTTCTCGATGATGTGGAAGGAGCGGCTCGGGGGGATCTGACCGTGGAAGCGGAGGTAAGTGCCGATGTTTTAGGGGCGGTGGCCGATGCTTTTAATTTGACGATCCAAAACCTGCGCGAAATTGTCCGACAGGTGAAAAAAGCGGCAAAACAGGTGAATCAAGCCAGTACCAATAGTGAATCTTTCGCCCGCAATCAGTCTAGCGATGCCCTGCGGATGGCGGAGGAATTGGCCGTCACCCTTAATTCGGTACAGATGATGACCGACTCAATTCAAAGGGTGGCAGAAAACGCCAGGGAAGCCGAAGAAGTCGCCCGCACTTCCTCGATTACCGCTCTCAAGGGGGGCGATTCCGTGGAAAGAACCGTAGCGGGAATTCTGCAAATCCGCGACACGGTATCAGAAACGGCACGAAAAGTCAAGCGTTTGGCAGAAGCTTCCCAGGAAATCTCGAAAATTGTCGCAGTAGTCTCTCAGATTGCCTCGCGAACCAATTTATTGGCTCTTAATGCCTCGATTCAAGCGGCGCGAGCAGGAGATGCAGGCCGCGGTTTTGCGGTGGTGGCCGATGAGGTACGTCAGTTAGCCTATAGATCGGCTAAATCTCTTAAGGAAATTGAACAGATCGTTTTACAGATTCAATCGGAAACGGGTTCGGTAATGATGGCAATGGAGGAAGGGATTCAACAGGTTATCGATGTCACCGAGCGCTCGGAACAGGCCAAGAAGTCCCTAGAAGATATTATCCAAGTTTCTAACCGCATCGATACGCTGGTGCGATCGATTACCGCCGATACGGTCAAACAACGGGAAAATTCCCTCAATGTCGCCCAAGTTATGCAGTCGGTGGAGTTAACCGCTCAGGAAACTTCCCAAGAATCTCAACAGGTGGCGGGTTCTTTGCAAAAATTGGTGAGTATCTCCCGGGAGCTGCTTTCTTCGGTAGAACGGTTTAAGATAGACTCGGAAGATAATTAGTAATCGATGAGTGGTAATCAGTGGGTTATTGATCAGCTGCTATCGCTCAAGATTAACCGCTAGAGTGAGTAAAGTTATGCCTAAACTTAGTCTCTGCATGATTGTCAAAAATGAAGCCGAAAATCTCCGGCGCTGTTTGGATAGCGTTAAAGGGGTGGTGGATGAGATGATCGTTATGGATACGGGTTCGACCGATGATACGATTGCTATTGCTAAAAGTTACGGTGCTATAGTTCCTAGCTACGATTGGCGGGGGAATTTTTCCGAGGCCAGAAATAAGGCTTTAAAATATGTTACTGGCGATTGGATTTTAGTTCTTGATGCCGATGAGGAATTAAATCCTGCTATCGTACCGAAAATGCGTCGGGCTATGGAAAAAGAGGAAAATTTAGTTATTAATTTAATCCGCCATGAAATCGGAGCCATACAATCACCCTATTCTCTAATTTCGCGGCTATTTCGCCGACATCCTCAAGTCACTTTTACCCGTCCCTATCACTCAATTATTGATGATAATGTGGCTATTTTATTAAAAAAAGAGCCTGATTGGAAAATAGTTGAACTGCCAGAAATTGCGATCTTTCACTACGGTTACACCGTCGATAAAATAGCCAGCCTAGATAAGTTTGAACGGGCAAGAAAAGCGATGGAGGGCTTTTATCAACAACATCCCCACGATCCCTATGTGTGTAGTAAATTGGGAGGGTTATATCTGAAGATTGGCAGGGATAAAGAGGGTTTTAAGCTGCTCAAACATGGTTTAAAATGCCATGGCTCTAATCCACATATTTTATACGAGTTATATTATCATCTCGCTAATTATTATTATTCAGTGGAGGAATTTAAGCAATCAGGCGATCATTTCGTTAAAGCGATTAAGCAGCCAATTTTAGATAAATTAAAACTGGGTGCTTATAATAATTTCGGTGGGTTATTATACGAAGCAGAAAAATACGAAACTGCCTTATCTGTATTTGAGAAAACCGTAGAAATTGATCCTAGCTATGCCGATGGTTACTATAATTTAGGACTGGTTCTCAAACAACTGCACCGGCTACCAGAATCGATTAAAGCTTATAAAAAAGCTCTCAAGTTAAACCCCGATAATCCCACTATTTACCAAAATCTAGGGGTTGCTTATATAGTTTTCGGTAGTTATAATGAGGCGATCGAGATTTGGCAAAAAGGCCTACAATTATTGAAAGATCAGGGTAATTTCTCTCGCGCTGAAATGCTACAAGAAACCCTAAAAGCTTTGGGAGCAAGTGTATTGAAGGATGAACAGTAACTGTTCAGAGTTGTTGGCAAGATTGGGAGCAGCCACTGCATTTAAATTGCGAATAAGCAGTTGAAATGCAGTACACCTGATTGCTAAAACCCTGTCTAGTCAACTCCTGTGAGGATTTTTCCGAACTAATTGTTAATAGGATTATCGAGGGGTTAGACGCGGAAGACTTAGGGGTTTTGATAGAAATGATCAAGAGATAATTGCTGCCGTGTAATTGACCTTGACAAGAAATGCTATAATTTCCTAGCAAGGGGGGAAACTAATCCCTCTCAGGGTTGCCATCGCACAATTTTGTCGGTTACTGGTTCTCGTCAGCTTGTCTGTCAAATATACCAATTCTATTTTGAATCGGTGCTGTTATGTCAAGATTCAGGGTTTCTGGCTGCAACGGAACTGGAAAATCAAACAATCTATTTCTTCAAATCTTCTTACCTTGGACAAAAATAATGAAATTCGAGGAAATCCAAGAGATTCTTAATCGGCAACTGCTCAAGCTTGAGAATCGCTGTCTCAATGACACAGAACAATTATTATTGCGAGGACTTTGGCAGAAAAAGAACTATCAAGAAATTGCCCAAGAAAATGGTTATAGTAGCAGCTATCTTGCCAATGTAGTTGCCCCAGGACTCTATGATAAAGTCTCGCAACTGATCGGACAAACGATCAATAAGAAAAATTTTTTATCTAGACTACAATCTCATTTTACCAACTCCACATCGCTTCAGTATTGCGGTCAGGAATATCTCCAAAATGAGCGTCCAGAATACCCAGATGCTCCTGTTCCCTATAATTCTTATTATTATCTAAAACGAACAAAACTTGAAGCAAAAATTATCGAGGAAATCGGACAATCTGGGGCGTTAGTACGCATTAAAGCTCCCAAAAAATGGGGGAAAACGTCTTTATTATTAACAATTTTAGAGGCTTGTCAACAGCAATTCGGTTATCAAATTGTTAGTTTAGATTTACAAAAAGCAGACCAAGATATTATAGCAAATTTTAACAAGTTCTTACGCTGGATTTGCCGTAATTGCGCTCGGCAGTTGAATTTAGAAGCCAAATTAGATGATTATTGGGATGAAGATATAGGAATTAAAATGAGTTGGACAATTTATTTTGAAGAGTATATTTTACGAGAAATCAAACAGCCACTAGTATTGGCTTTAGATGGAGTGCATCGAGTCTTTGAACATCCGAAAGTAGCGGAAGATTTTTTACCTTTAATCCGAGCTTGTTATGAAGAATCTAAGCGATCTCCCCTGTGGCAGAAATTACGTTTAATTATTGTTCAATCCACAGAATCTTATGTTTCTCTGCGATTAGAACAGTCTCCTTTTAATGTGGGATTACCCATAGAGTTACAGGGTTTTGATCAAGAACAAGTGGCAGAATTGGCCAAAAAATATCAATTAAATGAATTAGCAAACAACGAAATTCAACAGTTGATCGACTTAGTGGGGGGACATCCTGCCTTGATTCATTTAGCGATTTATCATCTTAGCCAAGAGCGAATCACGATGCCAGATTTAATCAAATCAGCAACTACATCAACGGGGATTTATTCCTCTCATTTACAGCTGCACTGGGTCACTTTACAAAAACAACCAGAACTTGCCGATGTTTTTCAACAGATTTGTCAAGGGAATCAACCAATGATAGTTAATCCAATTATTGCTTATAAACTTAATAGTATGGGTTTAATTAAACTCAGAGAAAATCAAGCAATTGTCAGTTGTCAGTTGTATCAAAAATACTTTATAAGTCAATATACTGGTTCGGTATAAATAAATTTTTGAACCATGGTTTTAAGATAGCGATCGCTCAAGCCAATCATTATTAAATATCGTCTGATAAATCCGATTATGAACGTCCATTTTCCCGTGACGCTTTACCACTAATCCAGATAAAAACAACTCAGGTAAATAGGGATTGTTATCAATCTGTATTGCTTCTTGATGGAGAATTTGTCGATACAAGGTTAATAAATGGGTTCGGTTTGGACTTTGAAGAAGGCGATCTTGAATAGTTTTTAAATGTTCGGGTTGATCCTGCATCTCCCAATCTTGAATAATTTTTTCTGCTACTAAGTTGGCTAACCATTGTTCTTCTTGATTAGAGGGGATTGGTTGCTCACTATCCCGCATCAGTTGACAGAGTTTTTGAGTTAAGAAAGGTTGCCCTCCCGTCCAGCTTAAGACTTGTTTGAGCATGGTCTGAAGATTACTGACTTTTTCTGTTAACCCATATAATAAAGGTTGAGCTTCGTGTTCTTTAAAACTTGCTAATTCAATAGCGTTACCAATATTAAAAGGTGTTTTCTGGGGGTCAGTAATTAAAGCTGAAGGTGTGGTAGCACCAAAAAAGGCAAAAGTTAGCTCTTGAAATTGAGGTTGAATCGCTCTCTGGTTATAAAAATAACGAATTAAAGCAAAAAAGTCAGAGACATCAAATTTTAACCCTAAAATGCTATCAATTTCATCAATAAATATAACAGTCGATTGTCTAGATTGCCTCTGATTAAAATCGTTATTAACTAGAAGAAAATTTTCTATAAATTCTCCTAATCGTTGTACAGGAGGCAGGTCTAATTGTTCACTCCACCAAGCTTTAAAAGTTTTCAATTCTTTGATTAATCCAAAACTGCGGAGCAGATCAACGGCTAATCCTTTATACCATTGTTCGGGGGTAATATTGTCTGTTCCTAGCCGAGTTAAGTCAATTACTGCACATCTAATTCCCTCCTTTTGTAATTGACCCATCATGCGTACCATTAAGCTAGATTTTCCCATTTGACGTGCATTTAAAACATAGCAAAATAGACCTTTTTTGAGAGCTTTATAAAGATTGCGATCAGCTTGTCGAACCACATAATTCGGTGCATCCATCGGTAAACTGCCCCCCACTTGATAGACAAATTTGGGAGGTTGTTCAGCACTTTTAAGCAGGTCATTTTCAAAGATAAGTTCTGCTTGAGTTGCTTTCAGTACCTCTAAAGTATTTGTGAGTTCTTTTGTCCGTTCTTCTACTCTTTGTTCTAAGGTTTGATAGAGTCTTGAGTTATCAATAGAGATAGCGGCTTGAGCTGCTAGAATATTTAATAGTTCAACCCTTTCTGAGGTAAATGCGCTAGTTGTTAAATTATTTTCTAAATAAACAATTCCTTTTAATTGACCTTGATTGAGTAAAGGAGTACAAAGAATAGATTTAGTTTTTTTAGCCACAATATAATAATCATTGGTAAATTGACCTTCAGATGTGGCATCATTTAAAACGATAGTTCCTTTTGTACGAGCGACATAATTAATAATGCTAGTGGGTAAGATAGGAATTGAATGATCATAGTCGATAGATTCTATGGGAATCGGCTGTAAGATATTAAGCGTTTCTTGATCAATTGTTCCTTGAGCTTCAATGACCCAATTTCCTTGCTGTTCTAAAATCAAATAACCTTTCTGCGCTCCTGCATTTTCAATGACAATTTTCATTAAGTTTTGCAGAAGATTTTCTAGTTTAATTTCTCCAGAAATCGCTTGCGAGGCTTTAAGAATAGTGGTTAAATCAAGAACTGCTCCATCATTACCAGTGGTTGAAATGGTGGTACTCAGTCCTTTAGATTTGTTTTGATTGCTAATGCCTAATAAATATTGAGGGTATTCTTCTTCTAATTGTTTAACTTTGGCCTTTGCACCCCAACGAATGTAACAATGATAAGCATTTCTGAGATATAGTTTAGCAATTTCTTCTCTACCTAAAGTAAAATAAAATTCAGAGGCGCGTTCATAAGCTAAAGCCTCTTCATGGATGAATTCGTATTTTTTTGCTCCTTGAATTGCTTTTTCATAAAATTCTTGAGCTTTCCAGTTTTGACCTAAGACTCTCGCTTTTTCTGCTTCAACTAAATCATATTTGTGTTGACAATTTTCTGGACAATGTTGAGTCCATAACTGCATAACATCTTGATTTTTGTTAACTTGCTTAATCAATTCTACTAGGTTTGGTCGATGGGATTTAGCATTAACATAGTTAGCGATTAAAACAAGAGAGAAATAAAAGAAATGTTGGGTTGCAGGCAAGTATGATCTACAAGAGTTAATATAATTTTGCGCTTGTATGCCCTGTTGGAGAGCATCCTTATAATTAGCAAATAAGTAGTTTAAGAGTTGGTGATAAAAATAATAGATAAACAGCAGCCATTCGTTATTACTTTTTTTCCAATCTTCTAAATATTTTTTCTCTTGTTTTTGATTATTACCAATTAAATAAATTTGGCTTTTGTTTTTTGTTGTCTCTATTAAATAGGTATTACTTACATGACAAATATCAATATAAAATAAAGAGTATTCTTGCTTTAAATTACTAATTGATTTTCTGTATTTAATATAATTTTTATGAACCTCATCTAAATTGTATCCTCCGAAAAATTTGAACAAGCAATAGCTGATAGCTATCATAGCGGCAAAAGTCAAATTACCACTTTTTATTCCTTTCTGATAGCCTTCCAGTAAATTTTCTAATTCTTTTTCTTGCCTCAACCATTTCTTCCAGTACCATATAAAGCCATAATATAGCAAACTAACAATAGATTCTAGTTTCATTTTTTCTGATTTGTTTTCGTTAAGATTATGCGATAATTTAATAGACATATTACCCAATTTATAACCCAAATCAATATTACTAATTGTCGAGCATAATAACATTCCATAATAAATATAGGCTGCCGCAGATTGAGGCGAATTTCCATATTTTATAAACAGCATAATTTGGGTTAATATTACTTCGATATGTAAGGGAAAATTAGTAGTAATAGTAGAAAACATAATTTGTTGTAATATTTCTATGGCTTTAAGTTTGTATATATCTGTCATTACGGGCAGATTAGCTAAATTATCGACTTCTATCTGTTTAATTAACCAATCTACAGATTTTTGTATTCTTGATTCTATGCTGCTTATTTCGAGTTCTTTTAATTTACCAATTTCGAGTTCTTCTAAGGCTATCAGAGCCGTATCTATAGCTTTACTTTGCTCCATTTTAGAATTATAGCAAAGTATTTGAATCTCATATAATGAAATTCTATCGAAAATGTTTTTGGCTCGTTTTAGAACAAGTTTGCACTTTTCTTCAACTTGTTCGTACTCTGAAATTAGATAAAGGGTTTCCAACATTACTCGATGCACTTCAAACATTAATTTATATTGTTCATTCCAACTTTTTTCATTTAGCAACTCTAAGGACAGTTGAAAATATTTTAAAGCAGTTCTATAGGCCATCGAATCTTTTGCTTTTTTAGCTGCTTGTAAATTTAAATTAGCCAATTGATATTGTTCTAGTTGCTCAGTAATCAGGTCAGAACCTTCGTTTAAGTGATTGACAATTTTAAATAAATTATCTCGTAATTCTTCTTCTCTTACAGAGTTAAGTAATAAACGACCAATTCGTAAATGGGTTCTTTTTTTTTCTTCTTCAGTAATTAAAGAATAAGCAGCTTGTTGTACTCGATCATGTAAAAATTGATAGGAAATATGGGTGTAGTTTTTAACGATTTTTTCTAATTGCTTTTCTGAAAATCCTTCTGAATCCCCAATTAAGGCTACTTTATAATTGTGATTTAAAGGGATTACTAAACCTTGATTAAGAGCTAAATTTAGTTGTTTAGCCGTAATCATTAGAGATTGATTATTAACAACAGAAAGCGTTTTTAGACTAAATTGATTACCAATACAAGCGGCTAATTTAAGAATATCTTGAGCGACTGGCTCTAAGCTTTTTATTTTTTGACTCATCAAGTCAACGATATTATCAGTAATCGACACACTTTCAATTTGCTTGATATTCCATTGCCAATAACCTTGGTTTCCCTTTTCTCCATTAAGACAATATGGCTTAAATACAAAAAAACCATCCTGGTGTAAAGAATAAAGAAGTTGAGTAACAAAAAAAGGATTTCCCCCTGTTTTTTTGTTAACTAACTTCGCTAAAGGTTTCGAAACTTCCGTTGAACAAATTAGCGTATCAGCAATTAATTGATTAATATCCCTCAGTTGTAATGGATATAGGGCGATCTCTGATATAGTTACTTTAGCTTGCTTAATTTTGTCTAAAGTCTCTATGAGAGGATGAGTCAGAGAAACCTCATTATTTCGATATGACCCAATTATCAAAAAATATTGAATATCGGGGTCTGATATTAACTCTTTAATTAAACTCAATGAAGAGAAATCCGCCCATTGTAAATCATCAATAAAAATCACTAACGGATGTTTCTTTTGGCAAAAAACTTTTAAAAACTTTTTAAAAAATAAATTAAATATATTTTTATTTTCAGTTTTTTTTAGCAAGTCAACAGGTGGTTGTTTACCAATAATTTTCTCTACTTCGGGAATAACATCAATAATGATTTGACCATTATTACTTAATGCTTCTAAAATTTGCTCTTTCCAAAATTTTAAAATATTTCCTGGTTCACTAAAAAGTTGGGGGATTAAGGTCTGAAAAGCTTGAGAAATAGCTGAATAAGGAATATTATTTTGTAATTGCTCAAACTTTCCTTTAATAAACTTTCCTCTTTTACCTGTAATGGGTTTATGAATTTCATTGACTAAAACTGATTTACCAATTCCTGAATAGCCAGAAATAAGGATCATTTCCGTTGTTCCCTGACTAACCCTATCAAAAGCAGTTAAAAGTTGAGTAACTTCCCGTTCTCGGCCATAAAGTTTTTGAGGAATCTGGAACGTTTCAGTAATATCTTGGCTGCCTAAAGAAAACTGAGAAATCTGTCCTAACGTTTTCAACTGCTGAAGGCAGTTTTCTAAATCAGCTTTAATTCCCCAAGCACTTTGATATCTTTCTTCTGGTATTTTTGCCAATAGTTTGCTGATGATATTGGAAACACCTAAAGGAATATCTGGAATGAGTTCATGAATCGGCAAGGGTTGTTGGGCAATATGACAATGAACTAACTCCATCAGATCGGTGGATTCAAAAGGAAGTTTGTTGGTTAAAAGCTCATAAAAAGTAACCCCAAGGCAATAAAAATCACTGCGGTAATCTAGACTTCGATTCATTCTTCCTGTTTGTTCTGGGGCCATATAAGCTAAAGTCCCTTCTAGTTGGTTAGGTGAGCAGGGAGTGAGAAATTCTTGGGATAAACGAGTAGAAATCCCAAAGTCAATGATTTTCAGTTGTCCTGTTGTAGGGTTATAGACGATATTAGAGGGATTAATATCTTTGTGAATAATATGAGCTTGATGAATTCCTGCTAAACTTTCAGTGATTTTAATAGCAATCACTAGAAAGTCTTCTAAGGTGAATGGACTTTGGGAGAGTAATATTTTTAAAGATTGACCACCAAAGTCTTCCAAAAGCATCACTAGACTATTATCATATCGATCTAAGTCATAAGCTTTGATAACACCGTCCAGATTTAAAGAACGAGTAACTTCATATTCCTGTTGATAGTGAGCAAGTTCTAACGGCGTTGGGTAATTCTCTTTGAGAATTTTCAGAATAACCTGTTTATTATTCTTTTTCAGAATAGCTCGATGAACTAAAGAATTAGGACTTTCATAAATGTTTGCAATGATTCGATAGTCTGCCATGTAACCTTATGAGTGTTTCGTTTGAGCAAATAATTATTACAAAAGAAGTAAAATTTTGACCCACTAATAAAAATAGTGGGTCACTCAATCCTTTTAACAAGAACTGGAAGGAATATAGGGATTTTCGGGAATATATTGATTATTATCTGTGTTTTTGATCCATGCTTGTAACTCTTCTTCAGTAACTGTTATTTCACTTACTTGTGGTTTGGGGGGATAAGGGATAATCCATTTGAGTAGTTCTGGATCATTGACTGTGGCATCAGCCAGATCCCCTTGAAAGGAATTCACATTAATTTCGAAATCATAACCTAGCTCTGGATATCGTTCTGCTAGTTCAAACTCATCAAACATTGGAAATATCATGTTTTCAGAGATAGGACAAAAAACGGTTGCTAGTAAATGCGCTTCCGTACTGCTATTCCTTTCTCGGGCATTGGCAGCGAACAGCTTTTTTAAATTTTTTTTCGGATCTTCAACAAAATAGGTATGTAATTGACGAGCAGTTTCTCCTTCTTCTGATGTTTCCTCTCCATACCGCCAGATATAGGTAATAATTTGAGAAATTTGTTTGCCTTGCTGATAAGCACGTCTTAGCCATTCCGTATGTTTAGGGATTTCTATGTCTTGCGACTTTAATTCAGACAGAGTTCTGGTTACATTATTAGCTTTTTGGTACAAGACTTTACCTAGCATGATTTGGCCTCCTTATTTAAAGACTGTTTTATGATTTAACGATAAAAACGTTTAGGATTTGCCCAAACGATTTTTTTAACTATCTCCTCAGATAAGTTGTCTTCAAGTCCTATAACTTTTTTTACCCCATCAGCCTGATGATCCATGTGAGGATAATCAGACCCGAAGATTAAGTTATCAGAACCGATAAAATCAATGACCTGAGCCAAACAAGGTTCAGAGGGTTCCACTGCAATGTAACACTGACGGCGAAAATACTCCGATGGTAATAATTTTACCCGATCTTGGACTTCCCAATGTAAATTTTTATACTCCTCGTCCAGCTTCCATAACCAATAGGGAAGCCAACCACACCCTGACTCTAGAAACGCCACCCTCAGCCTCCGATGACGTTCTAAAACCCCCCCTTCAATTAAGGCTAACAGTGCCATCATCTGCTCCATGGGGTGAGAACAAGCATGAAGCGCAAACCGACTATTAAACCGCTCTGCACCAGTGGTAGGTAAGCGGCTATGAGTGCCTTCATGAATTCCTACAGCCATGTCCAAATCCTCGCAGGCCGTCCAAAAGGGTTCATAGGCTGGATCGCTCAAAATTCTGCCTTTAACGGGGTTAGGGCGCAAAAAAACCGCCTTCCAGCCCAAGCTTGCCATGCGGTGTAGCTCTTTGACCATATCTTCGGGATCGTGTTGATTGACTGCAGCGACTCCTTTCAGTCTGGCCGGGTCATAGCTACAATATTCTTCTGATAACCATCTATTATAGGCACGGACAAAAGCCCCCATCACTTCGGCGGGTAGGCTATCAATGGCAAATAACCACAGTCCATAAGTAGGATAAATAAAGGCCCTATCTACCCCCATTTGTACCATTGCTTGAACATGGGACTCTGGGTTATAGCGATTGAGATAAGCTTGGGGATGAGCTTGCATCATCTGCTTATTCCCTTCTGCTTGGACTTGTGGGGAGATTTTTTGACTAATCGGTTCTCCTTTGATTTTCATGTCAGCAGAAGGAGCAAATTCCCTAAATTTAGGTTCTAGGTATTGGCCCCACATTGCGGGGGGTTCAATGACGTGGGAATCAGCATCAATAATTTTGTACCCGTTGAGCATAGAGGTTTTTTGGCAATTTTCTACCTAAATTATATTTGATTGGGAAAAAGCGATCGCTTTTTTTAGGCTTTTTTTTCATCCCCTAAAACTCCATGGATTGATTGGGTTAAACTTGATACAACACTTTATAAAGCTTAACGAATGGAAGCGATTGAATTTAAAATGATTCTTCATCATGGCACAGTTGTCATTCCCCCTGAATACCCCTCTAAGTGGGCTATCCATTAGTCACATCTTTCTTAACATAAAATTTGACAAAAAGAGAAAAGTGTGCAAGATGGCTCAAGGAGGTTCTATGGGGGGACTAATTTGATGAGATAGTTTCCAAGTCTGGCTGATATCA
>NZ_JADEVX010000042.1:0-28118 GCF_015207925.1 Microcystis sp. LEGE 00066
AATATCATCGGGTAATTTTGAGAGATTGGCCAGGGTTCTTTTTTTGACTTGATCTCCTTCTCGGTAGGACTCCCGAAGAAGAACGGCGGGGGGGGAATTACGGTTAGGAACTTTTTCTATATACATGACCACCATTCTAGCAAATGGAGAGAATTCTTATCCATCAAGAAATGTTACAAATTACATGGGTACATTAAGAAAAGTTAAGGGGCGTATCCATTGATGGATAAGGGTTTTTGGCTATTGTAGTATATATGTATGGGGAAGTTCAGTAATTCAGCCAGCCCTAACTAAAATCTTCACTAGCGACGGGAGTATAACGAAAAAAGAGGACTGGTTAGTCCTCTTAACAAGATTAGTTTTCGCTAAATGTTAAACACAGAATGATTGCCAGGCCTAGTAGGCCAGACCCATGCTGCGGGTGGTTTCTGCTCCGAGATAAACCCGAATGCTTAAGAAATCCGTCGGACAAGCGGTTTCGCAACGCTTACAACCAATACAGTCTTCCGTGCGGGGAGAGGAGGCAATCTGGGCAGCTTTACAGCCATCCCAGGGGACCATTTCCAGCACGTCGAGGGGACAAGCCCGAACGCATTGGGTGCAACCGATACAGGTATCGTAAATTTTAACGCTATGAGACATTGAATTATGACTCCTTACCGAGTGTTCTCCATGTTAAATTTCGGGTTTATCGGTTAGTTTACCTTACAGCGATCTGTTCATCGCTCGATCGGTGACATAACTTTAAACTCTGTAACACTTGGGGACAAATTGCGATCGCTGGTCAGGGATCGGGCAATCCTAAAATAGCCTTAAAGAATTGCTTGCCAAGGTTACGGGGGGAACCGAAAAAGGTAATCTGGATCGCAAGATAATTTATTTCGTTTGCCAGTATGACAGAAATAGTGATCGAATCGATCCTACAGGAAAATCGGCTGTTTCCTCCCAGTGCCGAATTTGCTCAGAATGCCACCATTAAAAGCCTTGAAGAATACCAGCAACTCTACGCCAAAGCCAAGGCTGATCCCCAGGCTTTTTGGTCCCAATTAGCCGAAAAAGAACTACATTGGTTTGAAAAATGGTCAGAGGTTCTTGACTGGCAGCCCCCCTTTGCTAAATGGTTCGTCAACGGCAAGATTAATATTTGTTACAACTGTATTGACAGACATCTCACCACTTGGAGACGCAATAAAGCCGCCATCATCTGGGAAGGAGAACCGGGAGACAGCCGCACCATTACCTACGAACAGCTACACCGAGAAGTATGTCAATTTGCCAACGCTTTAAAGGAATTAGGCGTAAAAAAAGGCGATGTGGTCGGAATTTATCTGCCGATGATTCCCGAAGCGGCCATCGCCATGTTAGCCTGTGCCAGAATTGGTGCGCCCCACAGTGTAGTTTTTGGGGGATTTAGTGCCGATGCTTTGCGCGATCGTCTTAATGATGCGGCCGCTAAGGTGGTAATCACTGCCGATGGTGGTTTCCGCAAGGATAAAGTCGTTGCTCTCAAGGAACAGGTGGATCTGGCTCTAGCCGATAATAGCGCCCCCAGTGTGGAAAAAGTTCTCGTTGTCCAGCGCAGCAAGGAACCCATCAATATGGTTGCCGATCGCGATTACTGGTGGCATGATCTACAAAAACAGGTATCTGCTAATTGTCCGGCCGAACCGATGGATAGCGAAGATATGTTATTTATCCTCTATACCAGTGGTTCCACCGGCAAACCGAAAGGAGTCGTCCACACCACCGGCGGCTATAATCTCTACACCCATGTCACCAGCAAATGGATTTTTGACCTGAAAGATACCGATGTTTACTGGTGTACTGCCGATGTGGGTTGGATTACCGGCCATAGTTATATCGTTTACGGACCGCTTTCCAATGGTGCCACCACGGTAATGTATGAAGGGGTTCCCCGTCCCTCTAATTTAGGCTGTTTTTGGGATGTAATCGAGAAATATCGCGTTAATATCTTTTATACTGCCCCCACTGCTATCCGCGCTTTTATCAAAATGGGGGAAGATATCCCCAATAGCCGGGATTTATCCTCTTTGCGCTTACTGGGAACCGTGGGAGAACCGATTAACCCAGAAGCGTGGATGTGGTATCACCGGGTTATCGGTAAAGAAAAATGTCCGATTGTCGATACTTGGTGGCAAACGGAAACCGGGGGGATTATGATTACTCCCTTACCCGGGGCAATTGCCACCAAACCGGGGTCAGCAACCCTACCTTTTCCCGGTATTATCGCCGCAGTGGTGGACTTAGAGGGCAATCCCACCCAAGCGAATGAGGGGGGTTATCTGGTGGTCAAATATCCCTGGCCCGGTATGCTACGAACAGTCTATAAAAATCCCGATCGCTTCCGCAATACCTACTGGGAACAGATCGCCCCCAAAGATGGCCAATATCTCTATTTTGCTGGAGATGGTAGTCGTCAGGACGAGGACGGTTATTTCTGGGTAATGGGGCGCGTTGATGACGTGATTAGCGTTTCTGGCCACCGTTTAGGGACAATGGAGATCGAATCAGCTTTAGTATCTCATCCCGCGGTAGCAGAGGCGGCTGTGGTGGGACGACCGGATGAAATTAAAGGGGAAGAAGTCTATGCTTTTGTGACTCTCGAAGGACATTATGAAGCGAGTCAGGAGTTAGCGCAAGCATTAAAAGACCACGTTGTCAAGGAAATTGGCATTATTGCTCGACCGGGAGAAATCCGTTTTACCGATGTACTGCCAAAAACGCGATCGGGTAAAATTATGCGTCGTCTCTTGCGAACTTTAGCATCAGGTCAAGAGATTTCTGGTGATACTTCTACTCTAGAAGATCGATCGGTTTTGGACAAATTGCGCCAAGGTGCCTAATTTAATTGGCAGTTTTTCCTAGTAGTTAGGGTGAGGAATAAGAGTTAATCTTATCTCACTCTAACGGGAGTGATGATCGCTGAACATATTTGCTCAAGCAGCAAAGCTATAGCTAATAATAATCCTCTTTAAAAGGTATGTGATAAGTTTAGATTATCTAGAAGCGATCAATCTTTGTGTCCTTTGTGTCTTTGTGGTTCGTTCCAGTTGATCTCGCGTTGCGACCGCCAGCAGGAATGTATCCTATAATATATTTTACCCACCGAACCCAAGAGATTCGATCATACTTCATGTTTATAAGAAAGGCTATAATAATAAAAATAAGAGCAAATTGAAATTATAGGAGTTTAATCAATGACCACCACCACTGCTACGGATAATGATTTAAAAAGACTAGAAGATTTAATCCTCAATGGACAGAAGATAATCGAACATCGATTCAACGAGATCGACAATCGACTCACTACCATGGACAATCGACTCACTACCATGGACAATCGACTCACTACCATGGACAATCGACTCACTACCATGGACAATCGACTCACTACCGTGGAAACGCGACTCACTACCATAGAAACTCGACTCATTGAGGTGGACAATCGACTGACTACCGTGGACAATCGACTCACTACCGTGGAAACTCGACTCACTACCACGGAAACTCGACTGATTGAGGTGGACAATCGATTGAAGGTGATTGAGAATGGACAAGCGGAAATAAAAGCTGATGTCAAAAATCTTCAAAAAGATACTACCGATTTAAAGATTGAACTGACGGAAGTTAAAGGTGATATTAAAACTCTTGATAGTAAATTTGATGACATGAATAAACGCTTAGAGAAAGTCGAAGGAACCCAAAAGAATCAAATTTGGACATTGATAACTGTCTTAAGTGGTTCCCTACTAGCAGTGGGATTTAGAAGTTTTTTTATCAACAATAATCCCTAATCTCAGCAAGAGAATTGCTATAATTTGCTCACAAAAACAATGAAAAGCGAGCGCCTAATTCTCCGTCCTTGGCAACTACCCGCAGACAAAGAGTCTTTTTTTCAGATATATCAAAATTCCGAAGTCACTGATTTTTTACCGAGAATTCGTCAGTTAGCCACGGATATTGAGAGTTTAAATGCCCATTTTTCCGAAAGATTACGAACAGTTCGTAATCAGGGTAATGGCAGCGATTGGTGGGCAATGATCGATCAAAAAAATAATCAGATTATTGGTTCGATAATTTTACAGAATTTACCCGATAACTACGGTTATCCTACCCCAGATAGCGAAATTGGTTGGCATTTACGGCGCGATTATTGGGGACAAGGATATATAACCGAAGCGGCTAAAGTTATTCTAGAATACGGCTTAATCATCTTACAATTGCCGATTATCTACGCAGTGGTTAATCCCGATAATTATCGCTCAATTCGTGTCACGGAAAGACTAGGAATGCAATCAATGGGATTAACGAATAAATACTACGACACCGAAGCACTTTTATTCTCGATCAAAGCTTAAAGTTCATTAATAATTATTGATTGTTTCTTATTTTATGGATGCTGTGGTTGTCATGCTAAACCCATTCTTGTTCAAAAAGCAAAAAGGGAAATATATTCCCTTTTTCTAGCTTTTATGGATCCATATCCTAAACGGTTTCGGGTTTAACACCTCTTTGGTCGAGAACTTTCTGTAATTCTGCTTCGTCGGTTTTGGTCAAAGAAGTGCGTAACACTTTACCTCCGTAGGGGGCCACTTCATCGAGGACCTTATCGGGGGTAACTTTTTGGACGAGAACAAAGAGAGCAGAGGTGCTGGGCTGCAGGGTTTCTCCCAATTCTCGCATAAAATTGTCATCCACACCGATATCACTTAAAGCACCTCCCAAAGCACCACCAGCAGCACCGAGGACTGCCCCTAATAAGGGGGATAAAAAGAGCATTCCGATTAATAATCCCCAGAAACTGCCACTAGCGGCTCCTGCTGCCGTTAAATTGACCGCTTGCTTGAGTTTAATCTGGCCATCTTTGTTTTTAACCACTACGGCAGCATCTTCTAACTCGATCAGATGTTCCTGTTGCAGTTTAGCCAAAGTTAAACGAACTTCTTCTGCTTTAAATTCGTCCTCATAAGCGATGACAAATAGATCAGCCATGGTTTTTCCTCGATTATTAGCAAATAAAACCTTTATACACTACTTTTGCCGGATTAAAAAGTTTGAGGTATTGGTACTTTTTGATCGACAAAAAGTCTAAAAGTCTTACCCAACAAGGCTTTTAGATTTATTCAGCCAGCCCTACTTGGCTCTTCTGGTTTTTGTGTGGAAGGAAGAAGGATAGGGATAATTTTCTGGAAATATAGTCTTCAAAGCCTTGTCTGGCAAGACTCCTACGAATGATAAGCACTGATTATCACACAAAGTCGACGAGAGCCAATACTTTACCTCCGTAGGGGGCCACTTTATCGAGGACCTTATCGGGGGTAACTTTTTGGACGAGAACAAAAAGAGCAGAGGTGCCGGAATGCATGGTTTCTCCCAATTCCCGCATAAGATTGTCATCCACACCGATATCACTTAAAGCACCTCCCAAAGCGCCCCCGGCAGCACTGAGGACGGCCCCTAATAAGGGGGATAAAAAGAGCATTCCGATTAATAACCCCCAGAAACTGCCACTAGCGGCTCCCGCTGGCGTTAAATTGACCGCTTGCTTGAGTTTAATCTGGCCATCTTTGTTTTTAACCACTACGGCAGCATCTTCTAGCTCGATCAGATGTTCCTGTTGCAGTTTAGCCAAAGTTAAACGAACTTCTTCTGCTTTAAATTCGTCCTCATAGGCGATGACAAATAGATCAGCCATGGTTTTTCCTCGATTATTAGCAAATATTAGCAAATAAAACCGGTTCTTCGGTTTGTGCTATGTAATGGACGAAGTTATAAGGGATAAAACCCTTATAGAGAAGGACATTGATGCGATTTTTGTCAATTGTTTTCGATCTAGAACAAACTAATCAATAGAACTGTTGCCAGATAAGGATTTAGTCGATTTATGCTCCCCTATCGAACCATACCAAGTAACGAAGAACCATAAAACCTTTATACACTACTTTTGCCGGATTAAAAAGTTTGAGGTATGGGAGAGTACCGAAAAACCCTGGGGATTAGGTGTCATAGATACGCGCTTCAAAAGCATCGGGATTTTCTTGACAGTATTCCTCAAAATAGGTTTTTTCTGGTTTTTTAGCGCGTTGGTGTGCCAATTCTGCCTGTAATTCCTCAACAATATCCCAAGCTGCGGCACAATCGGGAGAATTTCCTCCTTTTTCAGCACACACTGCCCGGGCAATATCTCTCGCTTTGATAATCTCCGCTTCTAAATCAAGACTGCGGGGCTTTTCCACAGCGTTACCTTTATGGAGGATATCACTAACAGAGATAACACCGAGCAAACCGCCTTTAATTACCGGTGCGAAACGAATACCGGTATTAGCAAATAAGCGGGCCACATATTCAACCCCGAGGTCGGGATTAATCACGATGCAGGGTTTGCTCATCACTTCATAGACGCGCACTTTTTGCGGATCTTGACCGAAAGCGACGACTTTATAGACAATATCGGTTTCGGTGATAATTCCGTAGGCATCTTCATCGTGACGGCGATCAACAATGAGAGTTCTAATGTTCTTTTCTCTCATCAATTGTACCGCTTTGGCAACGGTTTCAGAACCTTTAATCTTGGCCACCTCCGTGGTCATAATTTCAGCTGCTTTCATAGTCATATTTGGAGAAGTTAAGTTGTGCCTTTGTTATTTTAAGACATAAACTGACCCCTAATACTGACGGCTGACGGCTAAAAAACCGCTCCCTGATTAACGCCATTCCACCAATTGTCGTTCTTGGACAACCAAACCATATACTGTCTCGGTTTGACGGGCTAAATTCGCCCAATGAAAGCGTTTTTCTAGGTCTTCGTAGGCGTTATTAGCTAATTCGTGGGCGTATTCGGGATGATTTAAAACCTCCAAAATGCCCCAAGCGAGGGAATCGGGATTATTGACCCGGGTGACAATTCCCGTTTGACCATGACGGACAACTTCGGGAAAACCGCAGGTATCGGAAACTACCACGGGAACCCTAGCGGCGAAACTTTCCAGGGCGACAATGCCAAAAGGTTCGTAAAGACTGGGAAAAACGGCACAATCGGCCACGGTTTGGAAGCGATCGAGGTTTTCATCGGACATAAAGCCCGTAAAATAACAATGATGCCAGATACCGAGATGCCAGGCCTGTTGTTTGAGTTTGTCGGTATTGCCGCCACCGATAATCACAAATTTAGTTTTAGCCTCGGTCTGAGCGAGGACTTTTGGGGCAGCGTTGAGTAACACCGAAACCCCCTTTTCAAAGGTCATGCGCCCGACATAATAGACGATTTTTTCGTGATCTTCGGCATATTGACGACGAAAAGCTCGGTAATCAAAGTTAGGGTCTCTTTGCTTTTTCTCGGCCCGAATACCGTTATAAACCACATCGATTTTATCCCAGGGTGCGCCCAAAGCCCGATGGACTTCATGGCGCATATAGCCGGTACAGACGATAACGCGCCAAGCATTATAGACGAGGGTTCCCTCTTTGCCGGCGATATAGCGTTGGGTGTCGGTGTGCAGTCCGTTATAACGTCCGTATTCCGTGGCGTGAATCGTGGCAATCAGGGGTATTTTAAAGAGATGTTTCAGGGCGATGGCTGCATCCCCTACTAACCAATCGTGGGCGTGAACAAGGTCAAATTTTCCGTATTCGGCGATTATTTTGCCGCCCTGTTGCCCCATGCTGTTATTCATGTTGACCACCCAATGGAAAAAGTCATTGCCGGGGGGTACGGGGACGCGGTGGATGTGAATACCTTCCACCAGTTCGTAGCTGGGGGCCTGACCGAATTCGATCGTGATTAAATGGACTTCATGACCGAGTTTGACGATTTCGGGATAGAGTTCGGCGACATGACGGGCGATACCGCCCACTAATCGCGGTGGAAATTCCCACGCCAAGACTAAAATCCTCATTTTTCCCTAACCTCGACCTGATTTAAGCTTGTAGGTAATCATTGCATCCCCATGGTATCTATTTTGGCTCTGGTTTCTTCCTCTAATTGCCACTTTCCCTGCGCCAGTCTGGAGAGGATTTCTTGTCGCCACTTGTTCAAGTGTTCCCGAAAAGCGGCCGTTTGTAGATCGTTGCGCCAGAAAATTAGGGCTGATTCGCCAGTTTGCGAATAATAATTTTTACGCTCTCCAGCGACGCGGAAGCCAAAATGCTCGTAGAGTGCGATTGCTGACTGGTTCGAGACCCTTACCTCTAGCGTAGCCCTTTCCAGTTGTCTTTGTACAGCCTTCTCCAGTAGTTTGTAGAGAAGCAGTTTTCCTAATCCTTGTCTTTGATAGTCCGGATAAATTGCCAGGAGGGTAATATGTGCTTCTTCGAGAATTGCCCAAGAACAGGCTAATCCGATTAGGGGTTCCTCCTCCTGGTCCAGGGTAAGGATTAATAATTCACTGTTGGGGCTGTTTAATTCCCGTTCATAACCGGATAGGGTCCAAATACCGCCGAGACTGCTACGATCAAGGGCTACCATGGCGGCAAGATGGGCAGATTTTGGGATTTTAAGCTGGATTTTTGGCATTTATCGGGGAAAGGGGGAATTATGAATTATAAATTATGAATTATGAAGTGGGGAGGTGGGGAAGTGGGGAAATTGAACTAAAACCCCAAAACCCCAACCCCCAAAACCTAAAACCTGACTCCTGACTCCTGACTTCTAATCCAATGTTGGACAAAGATAAGCAAAAGTTATTTATTGACTGCAAAAACTTGAGAATATTTAAATTAACATTTCGCAATATTTACAAATTCTTAAGAATTAATTGAGAAAGATTTTTATTTAACAACGATGTTATCATGGTTACAGCGATTTTACTGAATTTCATAATGGGTCATCTTGTGCTTTTTTGTCCAGCAAGGGTTGAAACCCTTGCCACACCTAGAAGGTGATCCTAATTAAGGCGGGTAAATGAGTCAATTTCACCCACAACGATGATCTTTTTTTTATGTAGTTTTATTGCAAAAGAAAAGTTTTTTTGACAAAAAGCACAAAGTATGATACGAACCAACTTATTTCTAGCTGCGAGTAATTATTAAACCTCTTGCATAATTAGTTTTTCAGGATTCAAAAACGGCAAAAATAAGGATTAAATGGCATAAAGTCTGTAAATAGACTATTTAACTGATTATTATTCATTCTTAATTCTCCTGAGTACTGACTCCTGACTCCTAACCCTAGCAACAATTTTTGGTTTTTACAAAAGCCCTATTGTAGAGGGGGAAAAGGGAAAAGGGAGAGGGGAGAAAAGCTGACGGCATTTTTTGGGCGGCCATCGTTAAGCGTTTTAATCTGGTTCTTAACATTTTGCCAGTATTCTCAAAATTGAATAGTATAGATTGGAATAACTCAATGTACGCAAACCTATGGATGGCAGCTTAATCCTGTTCAATATTCTCAATCCGCCGGTTTTGTTCTTTTTCTTAGGAATGCTGGCAGTATTTTTTAAATCCGACCTAGAGATTCCCCAACCACTGCCTAAACTCTTTTCTCTCTATCTTTTGATGGCGATTGGTTTCAAGGGAGGCTATGAACTAGCGGAAAGTGGCATCAATAACCAAATCGCTTTAACTTTGATTGCCTCTGTGGTTATGGCTTGCATCGTTCCCATTTACACTTTCTTTATCCTGAAAATTAAACTCGATAGTGCCAATGCAGCAGCGATCGCAGCAGCCTATGGTTCCATTAGTGCCGTTACTTTCATCACCGCCAGTTCTTTTTTAGAAAAACTTCATATTTCCTATGGCGGTCACATGGTAGCGGCCTTAGCTTTAATGGAATCGCCGGCGATTGTAGTGGGTTTAATCCTGGTGCGAGTCTTTAAAGAGAAAAATGGCGAAGAAGAAGCGTTTTCTTGGTCAAAAGTTTTACATGAAGCCTTTTTAAATGGTTCGGTATTTCTCTTAGTCGGTAGTGTTATTATTGGTATGCTCACGGGGGAAAAAGGTTGGGAAAAATTAGAACCTTTCACTCAAGAGATTTTTTATGGTGCGTTAACTTTCTTTCTCCTTGATATGGGATTAGTGGCGGCGAAAAGAATCCGAGAATTAGGCAAAACTGGTTCTTTTCTCATCGGTTTTTCGGTGTTCATTCCCGTTATCAATGCGATGGTGGGGATTCTCATCGCTAAGGTTCTCGGATTTGAACAGGGCAATGCTTTATTATTCGCTGTTTTGTGTGCCAGTGCCTCTTATATTGCTGTTCCTGCGGCCATGAGAATGACTGTTCCCGAAGCGAATCCTAGTTTATACGTTTCTATGGCCTTGGCTTTAACTTTTCCCTTCAATATCATCATCGGTATTCCTCTGTACCTAGAGATGATTAAAATCATTGGCTGTGGAGTCTAAAATTCCCAGCGGTTTTTAAATAATTCCTGTCAAAATTTTTCTCTTTCACTTGTCTTTTTTTTATTTAACTACCATGCTTGAATCCCCGCATCCTTCCCTACAAACTGTCAAAAAAGTGGACATAATTGTTAGTCATGCTTTTCTGGAAGAAACCTTAAGCGTTCTTGATGTTGTCGGAGTTTCCGGTTATACCTTCCTTGGCAATGCTTCGGGAAAAGGCGATCGAGGTTTATCCCGTGATGACTTGGATTGTGATTACAGTGGTAGCTATATTATGACGGTTTGTAATAGTGACGAACAACTTAATCGTCTGATCGATAAAATTCAGCCTTTTTTAAAAAAAGCTGGCGGAATTTTTGTAGTGACTACGGCCCAATGGCTAACTCATTAGACCTCTTGTAAAAATCAAAAATTGTCTTAGTTAATTAGAGTTGGCTGAATAAATCTAAAACCCTTGCTGGATAATATTTTTAGGCTTTTTTGAAATCAAAAAGTGCCAGCCCTTGCAGTGATCGGGGGGGGAAAATTCAGGGACTTTTTCCCTGAAAATTAGGTAATTGACCCCCTGAAAATGGGTAAAACCCCACACCCTATACCCTCTTTCAAGTCAGGAGAACGATCTTTTCTAGTTTAGAATTTATCTGTATCTGGTCTGGGACCAACAGCGCCAGCAGGATTAACAAAAAGATTACCCCCAGCTTCATTTTGGAAGATACAATCGATTTTCGGTTTGCCTTCCAAGGGGCCGGTATAACCAAAGGTATTCATCCGGTTTTTACAACTTTGTACCTGCTGTCCATCGACTAATTTTTGTTGTTCTAAAATTGACCAGTTATTGCGTCGCAAAACGCAACCGGGTTGCATGACTGGTTGGGTAACAAAAACATTAAAGGGGTTAAGGGTGACATAAACCCGCAAATCGGTGACAATGGCACTGGCCCCAAATTGCACGCATAATTCCGCATTGGGGGCGCTGCGATCGATTACTTCTCGGGAAGCGACGTTTTCGGGGCTAAAATTAGCGGTAGAACTGAATACCAGACCGAGACCCACTCCTAGTACAAAAATACCACCAATCAGGGCGATCATGGCATAGTTCAATTTTGCCAATAGGCCTCCGGGGGACGAAGCGCGGGAGTCATCGCCATAGGAGCGGTCATAATCACGATCACGCGATCGAGGAGGAGTATAACGAGGTCTTCTATTCATAGAAATTGCTGATGTGGCTGCTATGGCGGTCAGTCGTTAGCTATTAGCTTATCATTGTTCTATCCTAGCAACCCGGGGGATAACCGACAGGATAGGTCTGGTATAGGGCTATATCGTTTTTTTTGGGTTAGTATGCTATGGTGGATCACTAAACAGAGTAAGTCAGCCTAATCCGAGTTTCTATGCTAGATATTAGCTAGACAAATTCGGAGCGGAGGAACCACATTTGGGGGCGTATTTCTAGATTTTTTAGCCTAGAAAAGGATATCTCTCTATCCTAGCCCGTCAGCTAACTTCGTCGGCGTGGGGGGGAAGACTGAAACATCACTACATTCCTAGTAATGTCTTGATCGGTTCAGTTATGTCGCTGGTACTACTTGATAGTCATAACTTACAGGAGACATTGTTTATGGAGATTCTGATATCAGCTTACCGATCACAACAATTTTAAGATTTTCCGTAGATAACCATATTTTCTATGAGTTTGCTGTACATTTTTCGAGCAAACTTTTAGTTGTATCGAGAAACCAAGAGTAAAAACAGGATCAAAAATGCTGGAATCTTTACCAATGTGGATTGCTGCGATGACTTTTATTGCAGTCATTGTGGTGATTATGTTCGAGTGGCTTCATATTACCGTAGCGGCTTTATTAGGAGCTTTAATATTAGTTTTTACCCATATCATGACTCTCCAGGAGGCGGTGGGTTATATCAGTCGCAGTTATGCCACTCTTGCCCTATTTTTTGGAGTGATGGTGTTAGTAAGAGCCTTTGAACCAACGAAAATTTTTGATTATTTAGCAGCACAAATGGTGCTTTTAGCCAAGGGACAAGGCAAATTATTACTAATAGGAATTGTCGCTATTACTACCCCAATCTGTGCGGTATTACCCAACGCTACAACGGTGATGTTATTAGCACCTTTAATTCCCCCATTAGCACAGGATATAGGGGTGGATTTTGTGCCGCTCTTAATCCTGATGGTTTTCGTAGCCAACAGTGCAGGATTATTAACTATTGTTGGTGATCCCGCTACTTATATCGTCGGTGATTCTATTAACATCACCTTCATGGAATACCTACAGCGTTTAAGTTTAGGTGGTGCCTTGGCAGTGATTACCATTCTGGTTATGTTACCTTGGTTATTCCCCAAAATCTGGCGGACAAAATTCGAGCATTTAGAAGACTTACCCCATCCGAAGATTAATCATCCTCGCGTCTTAGCTTTGGGGGGAATTATCGTCTTTTTGGTCTTATTTTTATTCGTCGTTGGTGAATCTTTTCCCGTACCTCTTGCTCCTGCTGCCGTTGCTCTGATGGGAGCAGCTTTAGCCCTACTTTTAGCCCAGCAATCGAAGATAGATACAGTTCATAATATTCTCCGAGATGTGGACTGGAGTACCCTATTATTTTTTATGTCAATTTTTGTCGTAATTGGCGGATTAGAAAAAACTGGCGTAGTTAATATTTTATCGGTATTTCTGTCAATAATTTTAGGCAAAAATATCTTTTTAGGTTCTCTAGTCTTGCTGTTTTTTGTCGGACTTGTTTCCAGTGTCGTTCCCAATATTCCCCTAGTGGTGGCCATGGTTCCACTGCTGAAACAGTACCTTGTTAATGTTAATTTAGTCGGGACGGAGGTTCTTTCTCCTGATTATGCCGGTTCCTTTCCCCCGGAAGTTTTACCGCTTTTCTATGCGATGATGTATGGAGCTACCCTAGGGGGTAATGGTACTTTAGTGGGAGCTTCTTCTAATATTGTCGCCGCCGGCATCGCCGAACAACACGGGGGCAAAATTAGCTTTCATACCTTTCTGCGCTACGGTTTACCGGTGATGTTTACTCAGTTAGTCGTCTCGGCTATGTATATGTTAGTTTTCTTGGTCTAATCTATCTCTGGGGATATTAATGTTAAGTCCGTTTAAGATTGACAAAATCGTTAACATTGATTAACATTCTTCTATCGTGCTAGATAATCTGGATTGAGCGGCGACCGTGAACAAAAAAATCTCTGTTTTAGCACCAGATTTATCCGGTGGTGGTGGTACAAGAGTCTATTTGATTGCTCAAGTCTTGCAACAGCTAAACTGTCAGGTGACGGTTTATGGTCCGATTTTTGGCTGGGAAATCTATACAACCCCACCGGGGAATATAGCGGTGGTATCGGTCAAAGGCAATAATTATCCCCAGTTTTTTGGCCAGATCAAAACTTTACTCGATCGCCTCTCCGGAGAGATTATCTACGCGGTTAAACCCCGTCCCACCAGTTTCGGCATCGGTTTACTGAAACGTTTTTTTCCCACGTCCCCTAATTCTCGATATTGACGATTGGGAAATGAGTTGGTTTGGTGGTGATCGATGGTCCTATCGTCCTTATCCCCGACAATTAGCTAGGGATATACTCAAAAAAATGCTGCGCTTAGGGATCCGAATCACCCTCTTTATCTGTGCTGGCTGGAAAATTTAATTAACCGTGCCGATGCGGTGACGGTTAATAATCAATTTTTGCAAAAGCGTTATGGGGGGATTTATTTACCGAATGGCAAGGATACGTAACTTTTCGATCCCAATCTTTACGATCCCGTCGCTTGTCGTCAAAAATACGGTTTATCTGCCTATAAAGTCTTAATGTTCCACAAAGGTTTAGAAGATGTCTTAATCGCTTTAGATCAAATTGGTGATCCTGATTTTAAATTGGTGGTGCTGGGAGGTCGCCAAATCGGGGATGGTTATCTGGATAGTTTGCTAGAAAAAGGTCAACCTTGGTTAATTCATTTACCTGCTCAACCGATCGATCAAATGCCGGAAGTTATTGCCGCTGCCCATGCTATTATCGTTCCCCAGAGGGATGAAGCTACGGCTAACGCCCAATTTCCGATTAAACTCACCGATGGTATGGCGATGGCTAAACAGATTATTTCCACTAAAGTGGCAGATATTCCCGAAATTTTAGCTGATATTGGCTATTTAGTCGAACCTCGATCGCCAGAGCAACTAGCTGCTATGATTAGCGAAGTTTTTAATCATCTCGACTCGGCTAATGCACGAGGAATAAAAGCGAGAGAGCGCTGTATTGCCTCTTATAGTACCACCGCCATGGCGACAACTCTCTCTCGCCTAATTACTTCTCTGGAAGCAAAATATTAGAGTCTAGCGAGTAGGATAATTGACCGTTCACTGTTTACTTTATTACTTGCGATGAATCCTAATCAAATTCTGCTTAAATATACGCTGAAACACTGGATATTAGTGGTTTCCAGCATTATTATCGGGTTTGTCAGTACCATATTTAATGGGGTAGGAGCTATTTTAGTTATCCCCTTACTAATTTATTTTATTAATCCCGAAAATGATATCTTAAAAAATGCCCCCCACATTATCAAAAAGCTGCTCTCCGTTTTCGAGGTTTTCTCGGTCGATACTCGTTTTTTCTGGATGTTTGCGGCGATATTATTAATTTTAATTCTCAAGCACATTACCAATTTTGTCAGTAATTTGCTAGGCACTTACTTGTCTTTGATTATGTCCAAAGATATGCGAATTGATTCAGTTATTCTGTTGCTAGAAGTGGATATAGATTATTATGTAAAAAGTAAAATAGGAGATATTTTTAATCGTTTTATGTCCGAGATTAATCGGGCTGTAGCATCAATTAGAAATTACATAAACCTGATTAAGATTGTCGCCACAGCTTTGATGTACTTGGCTATTTTATTATCAATTTCTTGGCAATTAACTATTCTTTCTAGTGTTTTGGGTGGCTTTTTAGCTCTGCTTAATCAATATTTTGTCAAGAGATCAAAAAAGTTTGGAGAGATTATCACCGTAACGGCTAAACAGCAAAGTAATAAACTGTTGGAACTGTTAACGGGAATTCGCCTAATTAAAGCAGTAGGAAATGAAAGATACGAATTAAAATCTATTGTGGAAGATATCGAAGCTAGGGAGAAAGCGGGTTTAGATGCCCAGACTAATAATGCTGTAATCGGACCGCTCAATGAGATCGGTGGGGTAATTATTATTGCTTTAATTATCATTGCTGGTCGTTATCTTTTTAATGAACAACTGCAAGCTTTAGCGACAATTTTATTGACCTATCTCTATGTGCTTTTCCGGGCCTTGCCGATAGTTAGTCAAATTAACGGTGTTAGGAGTAGTCTATTGGGTGATGTTTCCGCAGTAGAGGTGGTAGCGGATTTTCTCATTCGAGAGAATAAACCATTTATGACTAATGGCTCTATTCCCTATCAAAGATTAGAGACAGGTATTCACTTTGATAACGTCCAATTTTTCTATCCCGGTCATCAAGAATTAGTTCTCAATGGCATCGATCTGTGGATTCCAAAAGGAAAAATGATCGCTCTTGTTGGTGCTTCGGGGGCGGGAAAATCGACAATTGCTGATTTATTACCACGCTTTTATGATCCTACAGCTGGGAGGATTCTTTTTGACGGTCAAGATTTACGCGATTATGAGGTCAAATCTCTGAGAAAAGCCATGGGAATAGTCAGTCAAGATACTTTTCTCTTTAATAATTCTCTGCGTTTTAATATTGCCTACGGATTAACCGATGTTAGTGATGCAGAAATTGTAGCAGCGACAAAAAGGGCGAATGCCTACGAGTTTATCTCCAAACTGCCGGAAGGACTGGATACGGAAATTGGCGATCGGGGAGTGAGACTTTCGGGGGGACAAAAACAAAGATTAGCGATCGCTCGTGCCTTACTGCGAGATCCAGATATTCTCATTCTCGATGAAGCCACCAGTGCTTTGGATACAATTTCTGAGCGTTTAGTACAGGAAGCGATCGACGAACTCTGTCGCGAGCGGACTACTCTTGTGATCGCTCACCGTCTTTCCACAGTTCAAAAAGCCTATCAAATTGTGGTGCTGGACAAAGGAAAAGTGGCAGAAATCGGCAATCACGAGGAATTATTAGCTCAAGGTGGTCATTATGCCCATTTACACGCTCTGCAATTTAGTGATAGCAAAGAGGACGACTCTAAGAATAGGGAAGATGAGCAAAAAAGAAAAGCTTATTTATCCTACGAAGCGAGAAGCAGTCTTAATAGTCTTTTAGGTTCTTTGCGTCTAGTATCTGAAGATTTAATCGATGATTCTCAGGAGAAACAGGAAATTTTAGAAGAATCCTGTAGTTCAGCTATGCGACTTCTCCACATTATCGAAGACTACGAGCATTCCTCAACTCGATAGATCTCCTGCAAAAATCAAAAATATTCCGTTAGGTGAGGAGTCAGTCCCGATGAAAAAATTTTTACCACCAGAGATGAAAGAGGTTTCCTTCCCCACACCCCACACCCTCTTTCAAGTCAGGAGACAGGAAATTTGCAGGAGGTCTCTAGAAAAAAACTCTTAAGTTATACTAAAATAGCTAGTACATATAGGCATCTTCCCAGACGGTGAAAAGGAATTATTGACCCTTGAAAACCACAGTTAAAGTCAGCAGACAAACCCAATTACCCCTATATCTAGTTATCACCCATCCCCAGTATCGTTTTGTCGATTTATTCGCGGGAATCGGTGGGTTTAGAATCGCTTTGGAGAAATTGGGAGGACGTTGTTTAGGCTATTCAGAAATCGATAAACAGGCAATCCAAGTTTATCAACAGAATTTTATTAGCTATCTCAACAGCGATGAAATTGCTTTCGGAGATGTGAGTAAAATCAGCAATTTACCCGATAATCTCGATCTTATTGTCGGCGGCGTTCCCTGTCAACCTTGGTCGGTGGCGGGATGTTTACGGGGATTTGAGGATCCCCGGGGAAAACTCTGGTTTGATGTGATTAAATTAGTCCAGAAAAGTCAACCGAAAAGCTTTATTTTCGAGAATGTCAGTGGGTTAGCTAGTCCTCGCAATCGGGAGAATTTAGAATTAATTATCGATGAATTAACTAGCTGTGGTTATCAAGTTTACTGGCAGTTATTAAATGCCTACGATTTTGGTTTACCCCAGAATCGCGAGAGAGTTTTTATCGTAGGAATTAGAAAAGATATAGACAACTATGAGCGGTTTAAATTTCCCTTACCTTTGGGTATCCATCCCAAGGTTTTGGATATTTTAGAAGACATCAAGAATATTCAACCTGTCGAGAAAGTTAAGTTATCCGCAGATACTTTATTTAATGGTTTTGTTCCTCCATCAAGAACTCGTTTTCAAAAAGAAGATGAATTAAATGACTTTTTTATTTTTTCTGATTTAAGAAATGGCCACACAACTATTCATTCTTGGGATATTATCAAAACTACGGAACGACAAAAAAGTATCTGTTTAGCTTTGCTGAAATTAAGACGCAGTAAAAAGTATGGCGAAAAAGATGGTCATCCCGTGGCTTTTTCTGCTTTTTTGGAAATTATACCCGACCTAAAAATCGAGGAACTAAATCAGTTAGTTTCTCTGGGGATTTGTTGGCAAACGCAGGAGGGTAAGTATGAATTCATTAACTCGAAAAATATGACGGGAATTAACGGCATTTATCGGATTATTTTACCGACGGCCGATATTATTCCTACCCTAACCGCTACGGGTGCTAAAGATTATATTGCTACTATTTCAATTACCGCTACTCATCCCCAAGAATACAAACAATTGTTTTTAAATAAAATCTATAAACCCAAAAAGTTTCGAGAAATTACTCCCCAAGATGCGCGTAAATTACAAGGATTCCCCGATAATTTTATCTATCATCCACAGTCAGCTATCGCTAAAAAACAATTCGGAAACGCTGTTCCTGTACCAGTGGTGGAGGCAGTGGCTAGAAATTTACTAGAAATAATTTTACCAAATTAATTATCTAGATAATTACGAAACTTTTGTCTATACTTTTTGATAAATGCTTGATCTTTTTGAAAATCGATAAAAGCTTCTTTAATTAATGACCAAGTATTGATTTTACCAGAACAAAAATCCCAAAATTCATTTTCAACCCATATATCATGATGTTCCTCTAGAGGATACATTTTATTTCCCTGTGATTGCCACCATGTTTGAGGGAAGAAAGGATTAAAAGGAATAACAATTCTTGTGTGAATACTTGCTAAAGGTTCACGGGACAGCCGATAACAATACCAATCTAACAACTGGTCGCTAAATCTAGAACCATCTCCCCTATTAGGATGTGTAGCTTTTAAATCAAACACATACTCAATATTGTCTTTGATTAAATAAATATCTACTCCATGACCAGAAGGAGGATCGATATAATTGAGGTTATTCCTATTTATTTTCTTAGCTACTACTCTAAGTCTTTCAATGCACTCTGTCATGGATATTTTTTGATCTTTCGATTTTCTGAGACTTTTTAAATTATCGAGTTCACTTCTTAAGTCTTGAGGAAATAGACTAGGTTGTAAAAGTTTTTTATCCTGCTTATATAAAATACGAAATCCATTATCTTTGGCTAAAAAGTTTGCTAATTTTTCCCAGAAAGTAGTTCCCATGCTTGTCGTTAGTCCAGTCATCACAGAACTAATCTGTCTCTCCTCTGGAAATAAATAATCTAAAATATGATGATTCCTAGGTTTGGTTTTTTTAAAATAGTTTTCTATTGAGTTTTTGATTAGCTTTTGAATTTCTATCACTAACTGGTTATTATCCATACTGAATTGCAATTAATCAAATTTATAGATCAGCAAAAAGATCAGCAATAGATATATCAAGTGCTTTGGCTAACTTTTCGATATTTTCTAAAGATACATTACACTTACCAAGTTGGATACTGGAAATATAAGTTCGGTGCAGTTCCGCTTTTTCAGCTAAGATTTCTTGAGATAAGTCAAGTTCCCTTCTGCGTCTTCTGATAGCTTTACCAAAACGATGTTTGATATCTAAGGATTCTTTTTGTGCCACAGATCAATTATCAAGAAAGTGTATGAGACATTTCTACAGATTATAATTCACATTTTGCAGATTATAATTTACATTTTGTCTAAAACATTGGTTCGTTCCTCTGAAAGTACAATTGCTGCTATCGCTTCGACTATCTTTTAACTCTTATTTTCGTAACAACTCGAAAAATGTTTCTTTATCAAGACCAATATCTTGAATCATACCCATGAGAGTACCTTGCTTAATATCTTTTCCTGAATGAATAGGGATCACAACCCTACATCCACCACTATTTTTGTAAATAGCATGGCTACCTTTTTGACGATCCAAATAAAAGCCCAATTTTTCAATAACTTTAATAAACTCCTTGACTTTAACTGCGGGATACTGACTCATATTAAAATATTTAAAGGCTTAAAAATCAAATCTTCTTTGGGAATGGGTTGATGATCAGCTATCAAACTTTCGAGGTACAATTCCATAGCTTCTGTAATATTGACAATCGTTTCTTCAAAAGTGTCTCCTTGAGAATGACAACCTTTAAGCGCAGGACAAAAAGCGTGATAACCACCTTCTGACTCTTTTTCGAGAATAACGGTATAGTTATAAATTTGTTTAGTATTATCACTCATAACACTATCAGTTGTGGATTGTAAATTATCCTAGCATAGACTTTTTTTAATGACTTTTCCCAGAGCGATCGATTTTTTGAGCGGATTAACTCCCCAGCTAAACTAGAATAGAAAGATAGGAAAGCGATCGAAATTAGAATGACGACCGAAATTGAAAAAGAACTAGAAACCAGCGAAGCTGTCTTGGAAAAACGGGTTCTTCGGTTTGTCTTATGCAATAGACGGGAGTTATAAGGGATGGAACCCTTATAGAGAAAGACATTGGGCGATTTTTGTCAATTGTTTTTTATCTAAAGCGAACTAATCAATTAAATCCCTTACCAGATAAAGATTTTGTTGATTTATGCCCCCCTATCGAACCATAACAAGTAACGAAGAGCCGAAAAACGGCGAAATTTTGCCATTATCTCCCACCCTGACGCGGGAAAGACCACCCTGACCGAAAAACTGTTGCTATACGGGGGTGCAATCCATCAAGCGGGTGCAGTCAAAGCAAGACGCGACCAACGCAAAGCCACCTCCGACTGGATGGAAATGGAAAAACAACGGGGAATTTCGATTACTTCCACGGTTTTACAGTTCGATTATCGTGATTTTCAAATTAATCTCCTCGATACTCCCGGCCACCAAGATTTTAGCGAAGATACCTATCGTACCCTAGCCGCTGCCGATAATGCAGTGATGTTAATCGACGCGGCCAAAGGTTTGGAACCCCAAACGAGAAAACTCTTTGAAGTGTGCAAACTGCGGCAGTTACCCATCTTTACCTTTGTTAACAAAATGGATCGCCCCGGCCGCGAACCTCTGGATTTATTGGACGAAATCGAGCGAGAATTAGGATTACAAACCTATCCCGTCAATTGGCCGATTGGAATTGGCGATCGCTTTCGGGGAGTCTTCGATCGGGCCACCCAGACCATACACCTGTTTGAACGTCGCTCCCACGGCTCTCAGGAGGCGCAGGAAACCGTGATCGAGCTTGGCGACCCCAAAATTGAGGATTATCTCGAAAAAGACCTGTATTATCAGTTAAAAGAGGATATAGAACTACTCTCGGAATTGGGTGCAGAATTGGATTTGCCAGCAGTCCACGCAGGAGAAATGACCCCGATCTTTTTTGGTAGCGCCATGACCAATTTTGGGGTGAAATTATTCCTAGAATCCTTCCTCGACTATGGATTACCACCCAGAGGACGCAATTCCTCCCTAGGAGTCCTTGATCCCACCTATCCCGATTTCACCGGTTTTGTCTTCAAACTGCAAGCAAACATGGATCCCAAGCATCGGGACCGGGTGGCCTTTGTGCGGGTATGTACGGGGAAATTCGAGAAGGATATGGTAGTAAACCACGCTAGAACTGGTAAAACTATCCGTTTATCCCGTCCTCAGAAACTTTTTGCTCAAGATCGCGCAGTTATTGAAGAAGCTTATCCCGGAGATGTGATCGGATTGAATAACCCCGGGGTCTTTGCGATCGGTGATACGATTTATATGGGTAAAAAGCTCGAATACGAAGGTATTCCCTGTTTTTCCCCGGAATTATTCGCCTATCTCAGAAATCCTAACCCTTCCAAGTTCAAACAGTTTCAAAAAGGAGTCTCAGAATTACAGGAAGAAGGGGCCGTACAGATATTATCCTCGATCGATGAATTTAAACGCGACCCGATTTTAGCCGCTGTCGGTCAATTACAGTTTGAAGTGGTGCAATTCCGTCTTTTAAGCGAGTACGGAGTCGAAACTACCCTCGAACCCCTAGCCTATAGTTTAGCCCGTTGGGTAGCCGGGGGTTGGGCCGCTTTAGAAAAAGCAGGTAAACTCTTTAATACTTTAACTGTCAAAGATTATTGGGGTCGTCCCGTCTTATTATTCAAAAATGAGTGGAATTTACAGCAAGTTAAAGAAGATCATCCCTCTTTGCAATTAAACTCGATCGCACCGGTAGGATCGGGAGTAGAACCGCAATCCTAACCCTTAATCCCCCAAGACAATTGCCGAACTGGTCAGGACAAGATAGCGACCCCCCAGACAACTAGACTAAAGTAGAAGTGGTCAGAAAGTCTCGATCTTCCCTAACACTTCGGATGTCTCAAAGCACTATCGTTGACGAGTCCCTCACCATTAGAAAAAGTCCTGCTGTCAATTCCCGAATTAATCCCTGTTTAATTCGCTTTTGTTATTTTCTGGGAAATTATCTAGTTTTACCAGCTTTTTTCAGCAAAATAACGGTTACGGGCCAGGAAAATATCCCCCTAACGGGGGGTGTCATCCTTGCACCTACCCATCGTTCCCGTTGGGATGCGCTGATTTTACCCTACGCGGTGGGACGCTTAGTTAGTGGACGCGATTTGCGCTTTATGGTTTCCGCTAATGAGATCAAAGGGGTGCAAGGTTGGTTTATCCGACGTTTGGGGGGTTTTCCCGTCAACACCGATCACCCCGGTATGGGTAGTCTGGTCCATAGCGTCGAACTTTTGGCCGCGGGGGAAATGGTGGCGATTTTTCCGGAAGGGGGTATCTGTCGCGATCGAGTGGTTCATCCTCTTAAACCGGGGGTAGCGCGGATCGCGTTGGAAGTTAAGACCATGAAACCCGATGCAGATATCAAGATTTTGCCGGTAAGCATTAGTTATAATCAGCCTTACCCTGGATGGGGAAGCGAAGCGACAGTAAACATCGGTCAAGGGATTAATGTGCTTGATTATCAACAAAATTCGCTAAAACGGGAAACTGTCCGCTTAACCAAAACCTTGAGCGATCGCTTAAAACTTCTCCACGAGGATCAATCCCCTTAATCAGCTGTTGACTATCTACCGCACAAGTGGGATTTCGGGGACGGACTAAAATTATTGTTTTAACTATTTTTCAGCAAAAAAGTGGCTTTTCTAGTTTAAATAAATAAGGCTCTTCGTTACTTGTTATGGTTCGATAGGGGGGCATAAATCAACAAAATCTTTATCTGGTAAGGGATTTAATTGATTAGTTCGCTTTAGATAAAAAACAATTGACAAAAATCGCCCAATGTCTTTCTCTATAAGGGTTCCATCCCTTATAACTCCCGTCTATTGCATAAGACAAACCGAAGAACCATAAATAATACTAAATCTGGTTATTAGTGCATGAGTAGAAAACGGGTTTCTCGGAGAAACCCGTTTTCTGTGGGTTACTCAACGGATTTAGTATAACATCTTGGTTTTTGCTGCTTCTAGCTCCTGAATACTGCCTCGAAGACCCCTCAGAGCCGTGAAAATGTCCGATTGTTGCCGGAGGTCTAATGATAGAATGGGCATCAGCGAAAGTAGTTTGTGAGCGAAGTGATCCGATGCAGTTCCAAATCCAGCCCGACAGTGAAATACCCGCCTCTAAGCAATTATTTGACCAAATTCGCTTCGCTATCGCCTCTCGTCAGTATCCCCCGGGCCATCGTTTACCTAGTACCCGTCAACTAGCTATGATCACGGGATTACACCGTAATACGATAAGTAAAATTTATCAACAACTGGAAGACGATGGGTTAGTGGAATCTATAGCAGGTTCGGGGATTTATGTCAAGGCTCGCGGGCATGAAAACGATAATTTATCGGGTTCGCCCCTATTGGAACAAAATCCAGAAATAGGCCGACTAATTCGCCAGAGTTTGGCTGGTTTTCTCGCTCAAGGTTTAACTTTAGAGCAAATTCGCGAGTTATTACTGGCGGAAATCGATTGGCGATCGCAGTGTAGTTCTCAAGTTCTTGTCACCATTCCCCGTCACGATTTGGGTGCAGGGGAACTAATGTTGAGAGAATTAGAGCAATCTCTCAAAATTCCCGTCCAATTAGTGGCAATGGAGGATTTAGCCCAAGTTTTAGCCAATACTAAATCTGCTACTGTTGTCACCAGTCGCTATTTTATCAGTGTGGCGGAGGAAATTGCCGCTCCTTTTCACCTACGAGTCATTCCCATCGATATCTATGATTACAGCAAGGAATTGGCATTAATCAAAAAATTACCCACCGATAGCTGTTTAGGAATTGTCAGTATTAGCACCGGTATTATTAAGGTGGCCGAAATTTTAATTCATAGTTTACGGGGCGATGATTTATTAGTTATGTCTGCTCAAATTCATGAAACGGATAAGTTAAGAGTTTTAGCCAGAACTTCCCAGACAATTATCAGCGATCAAGCGAGTTATACTTTAATTAAAAATCTGATTAAGGAAGTGCGATCGGATTTAATTCGTCTGCCAGAAATTATCTGTAGTGATAATTATATTGGGGATAAATCAATTCAATTGCTCAGACGAGAATTAGGATTGGGTGGTTAGAGGATAAGCTAGGACACATTTTAACCTCTGAATCTCCCCCCTTTACTGTTACCTCTTGCCTTATCTCAACAAGCAATTTAAGTAGGGAGGCACAATTATTTGTAGGATGGGTTAGCGGTAGCGTAACCCATGCCGGCGTTGGGTTTCATGCTTCAACCCAACCTACGTTCTTTAAAATTTAGTTTACTCTATGGTTACTATTGACAATAACCTAGGGCAAATCGAGAATAAAAGCGAAAAAAACTTTTAAGAAGTATTAACTTTTTAGTACAATGGCGGAAGAATAGGGATAAGCTCAATTTTTCACTCTCGGACGAGGTTAGATGAAAAGTGCTGAATGTTTAACGGTATCCCCCGGGGAACCGCTTACCGATTGGCAAAAACTGGGATTAGATTTGGTGGCTCGTTGGCAGGGACGAGATGTTATCCTAGCGATCGATCTTACCGGTAGTGTTAACTTTAATGATGAAGGACGCACGCGCCTCGGTCAAATTATTCGCGATAGTTTAAAAAATAACGATTCCGTTTATTTACTTCCCTTTGCTGATAATATCCAAACGATTGCAGAACCGATTTTAATTCGCAGTCAGGAAGATATAGACTCGGTTTTAAAAGCGATTCCCTGGCAATCTAGCCAAAGTGCTAAAAATACCGATATTCAGGGAGCAGAATGGCACGTTTATCCCCGACTGGCACGCTTAAATCAGTGTCGTTTAACTGCCAATCAAGCTATCAAACCCCAGTCGGTAGTTTGGATTTCGGATTAGGTGGTACTGGTCGAGATGTGTTAATGAGAATTCGTCGCTTTATTATTGATAAATACGGGAAGTTATCTAGGCTCTTCGTTACTTGGTATGGTTCGATAGGGGGGCATAAATTGACTAAATCCTTATCTGGCAAGAGACTTAATTGATGAGTTCGCTTTAGGTTAAAAACAATTGACAAAAATCGCCAAATGCCTTTCTACATAAGGATTCCATCCCCTATAAACCCAGTCCATTGCATAACACAAACCGAAGAGCCGTTATCTAAAATATTTGAGCTTGTTAGCTTACATTAATTGTATTCTAATCTTCCTTTGTGTTTCAGTTGCCACATCCCACTGCTACCAACCGGGGTAACTTGTGCAGGTGAAATTAAGGTAAATTTACTGGTGTTGCCGCTTTTATAGCCATCAAATAAAGCAGATACTGTGAACTTTTGAGAAGCGGCAATAGCGTGCTGTTTCGGAAAGAGTAAGTAATCGTTTCCTACTGATACGATATAAAATCCATCAGGGGACACATTAGATGTCAAAACCACAGGCTTACTAGAATTATTCCGTCTTTCTGCTCCTTTATCTTCATCCTCGACCACTTCTCCCTGTTTGTGTACCACATGAATATTAAGGATAGCATCTGGAGACTGATTATAGGAATTGATTATGTTTTGCCATTGCCAGGGAATATCTACTGTCTCAATTGCCTCTTTGTTAAGCAGCTTTCTTAGTCGCTCAATCTGTTTTTTAAGTTCTCCGATATCTTGGACATTTCTCTTAACTTCTAACTCTAAATCTTCTTTATCTTGCTGTAACTGGTGTACCTGATTATGTAGATTTGTAGATTGTTCCTCTAGTCTGACTTTTTCACTATTTACCGTCTGCAATCGTTGTTCTAGGTCTTGATAAGAACTAGAAAGATTTTGATAGCTTTGATTTAGTTGCTGATTTCGCTTACGCAACTGTTCCACTTCTCCTGAATTGAACAGTTCAAGTTGTTCTTGGAGTTTATCTCGTTCAATTGTTAAACGTTTAATATTTTCTTCATAGTTTTGTAGTTGATTCTCAGACTGACTTGGGTTATCGATTTGATACTGTAATTGATTACATTTATTTTTTAACTCTCTATTTTTTTCGCGATATTCTTGTAGTTGAGAATTTAAGTATTTAACTTCAGAAGTTAAATCTTGAGAATCTAAAGGTATCTGTTGAATGCGATACCATATTTGGTTTAATAATCCACTATTTTCACTAGGGTATCTCACAGACAGATTTTGTTGATTAATTTGCAATAATTTATCGAGTTTGGTATTAAGATCACCTAGTTGCTGAAGGGAGAAATTGTCTTGAGGTGTTGAAAAATTGCGGGTCGGACGTTCTGCATAATTTTCGATTAAATCTTGAGTCGGATCTAAGGTGTCCAGATGCTGTAAAATAACATCATGATAAATCCTTTCAAGATCGCGCTTTACTTCATCAATTTTACGCAAGGTTAATTCCAATTCTTCTTTTGATTCATTTTTTGATTCATTGTTTTTTAAGTATTTTTTCAACTCATTGCTCATTTCTTGAAGATTAGTTTTAATAGCGACTATCTCATTCTTAAATTGTTGAATATCTGTTTCTGGTTTTCCTGTTTTATGTAATTTGTGAATCAGAACAATCTTACCCATCCTATCCCATAAAAAAATAAAACTAATGGGAACTGAAAGTAACGCAAGAGTATTGAATAATGGCCATACCCAATTATTACGATTAATATCCTTCTTAAGTTGTTCTAATTGAATTTTTAACTTATCAGCAGTTAAAGTAGGTTGCTCTGATAAATTATCAATTTTTAAAGTGGCGAGAGGTTTGGTTACATTTAGAATGTTCTCTAATAGCTTTTTAGTTGCAATTCGTTGTTTTGAACCATCCTGTCCATCAATATCTGATTTCTTATAAATAGGCTGGCTATCAATTTCTAATTGAGATAGTTTATTTTGAGCCTCACTGTACTGCTTTTTTGCTAAATCCTCTAGAATTTTTCGCTGTTGAGAAGGTTCTTCTAGGATAGGTTTAATCTTTGAATCAATATTATTAAAAACGATTTCCGTTTTAATATCATCAGATAAACTATCTTTAAATGTCTTGTAAGCATTAGCAAGTTGATCAACAATTTTTTTTGCCTCAGCATAATCTACAGGATTTTCTACTTTTGTTCCACTTTCTGTAACTGTAATATTCTCAACAAAAGTATTCAGATCCGTGCGTTCTTGTTGCAGTGTCCTTAAATTTTCAATAGCAGGAGTCTGTTGATTATCTGTTACTGGTTGACTATTTGTTTCTGTAGGAGAAGGAGATGGTTGAGTTTGAGTATTGCTAAACGGATTACAACCACTTAACAACCCCGCAGATAATCCCGTTGCTAAATAAAGTATCAGAAATGTTTTTCTAACCCTCATCGTTCCTTTCCTCCTATAGTCTGCTATTTAATTCTTTTAATAAGGCTTTTAACCTGACTGACGGACACAAGTGGGTCAAAACCTGACAAGACAAGGGTTGCCAAAAAGAAAAATATCTGGGTAGATAGGGAAAAAGCAAGAATCCCTACAAGATGAAAACCGAGAACAGAATCTTCTCCCAAGTTTATTCCTATCTAGAACAAGGAAGCCGATTTGTGGATAAAAGACATTTAACCGTCCTCAGTTGGATGGTGACAGCCCTACTCAGTAGTCAAAGTCTCAATCAAGCCAGATGGGAACCCTTTGTACAAAGCAGAGCCGAACAAGCCAATAGTTATCAGAGACGGTGGAATCGCTTTTGCCAGAATGGAAGAGTAGCGGTGGAAAAGATATACATCCCCTTAATATTGAAAGCCATCGAGACTTGGAAGGAGAAGGGGGAAACGTGAGTTCGACGAAATTCAACCCATTGAAATCCATGCACAGTGAGACTTACAGCCTAGCTATCCTAGAAAAACTCTGTCAATTAGCCAGTCTTAATGACAAAGAGACGGCGATCGCTGTCGGAAA
>NZ_JADEVX010000265.1:0-4196 GCF_015207925.1 Microcystis sp. LEGE 00066
CCCCACACCCTGCCCCCAGGAAAAACTTTTTGCCGCAAACCCTGCTTATGTTAGACTAGAAAAGTTGTCAAAAATCGCACATCTAGGCGATCGGGTGTTTCTAGGAATCTAGAAATCCAGCCCTAGATGGAGGATAAACCCGAAAAGGAGAAAAATATGCCCGTTGTCTCTCTCGCAGAATTGCTAGAGTCTGGGGTTCACTTCGGCCATCAAACCCGCCGTTGGAACCCGAAAATGTCTCAGTACATCTACACTGCTCGAAATGGGGTTCATATCATTGATTTGGTGCAAACCGCCCAATTAATCGAAGAAGCTTACGAATTTGTCCGAGGAGAAGCCGATAGCGGTAAACGCTTTTTATTCATCGGTACGAAGCGGCAAGCAGCAGGAATCATTAAACAGGAAGCTTTACGCAGCGGCAGCCACTTCGTTAACCAACGCTGGTTAGGGGGAATGTTAACCAACTGGGAAACCATTCGCGGCCGGGTAGAAAGACTCAAAGAATTAGAAGAATTAGAAAATAGCGGCGCCCTCGATAAACGACCTAAAAAAGAAGCATCGGTACTGCGTCGGGAATTAGGCAAACTGGAAAAATACCTCGGTGGCATTAAAACCATGCGCCGGCTGCCGGATTTAGTCGTCGTAGTGGATCAGCGTCGGGAATATAACGCTATCCAAGAATGTCAAAAATTGGGCATTCCCATCATCTCCCTCTTGGATACTAACTGCGATCCTGACTTAGTAGATGTGCCGATTCCCGCCAACGATGACGCAATTCGCTCAGTTAAACTGATTTTAGGCAAAATTAGCGATGCGATCATCGAAGGTCGTCGCGGCGGTCAAGCAGCGGTGGAAGAATACGAGGAAGACTACGATAATGAAACCGAGTACGAGGAAGAAGGTGATTATTCCCAATACGCCGCCGAATTTGCCAGTGGAGACGACGATAACTAGGGAAAATTAGCTATTGATTGCCGTTAGGTTCGGGGGGAAACTTTCCGGACCTATCGATCGGCAAAACCTGCCCCTCTCGTGGCATGATCAACTATAAGCAGTAGGTTAGGAATTTTATGGCAGAAATTACAGCACAACAGGTTAAAGAACTTAGGGAAAAGACCGGCGCCGGCATGATGGATTGCAAGAGGGCGCTGACGGAAAACGCGGGGGATATAACTAAAGCGATCGAATGGTTGCGTCAAAAAGGGATTACTTCCGCCGAGAAAAAAGCCAGTCGGGTAGCGGCAGAAGGGATGATCGGCAGTTACATCCACACCGGCAGCCGCATCGGTGTTTTAGTGGAAGTGAACTGCGAAACCGATTTTGTTGCCCGTCGCGAGGAGTTCAAAAAATTGGTTAATGACGTGGCGATGCAGATTGCCGCTTGTCCTAACGTCGAATATGTGAAAGTGGCCGATATTCCCGCCGAAATCTCCGCCAAAGAAAAAGAAATTGAGATGGGACGGGACGATTTAGCCAATAAACCCGATAATATCAAAGAAAAAATTGTAGCTGGGCGCATTGAAAAACGTTTGAAAGAACTTTCTCTGCTTGATCAACCCTTTATCCGCGACCAGAACATTAGTATTGAGGAATTGATCAAACAAGCGATCGCCGCTTTGGGAGAAAATATTCAGGTGCGTCGTTTCCAACGCTTTGTACTAGGTGAAGGGATCGAGAAAGAAGAAACGGATTTCGCCGCCGAAGTAGCCGCCCAAATGGGACAAAAACCCCCGGAACCCGTGGCAGCAGCCCCGCAAGTGGAGGAAAAAGCCCCGGAACCGGCAGCGAAGGATAATCCGCCCGCTAAAGGCAAAAAGAAAAAGTAAGTTAAATTAAGAGCAATCTGGTGGGGTGCGAGTTTCGTACCCTTTTTGTCTTCAGGGGAGTGGGGGTACTTAATCAGTTATCAGTAATCAGTAAACAGTAATCAGTGAAAAGAAAAAAGAAAGTGGCAACTAAAGCAGATTCCTTGACTGGATTCTTTGGGAACAAAAGCCTATCTTTTACCTACTTATTAAAAACTTTGTAAATAAGATTATCTTATTTGCACTCGTGGTTCCTAGAGGTTGTCGAACGGAAAAAAATGCAGATTCAGGACAAAATCACCGAAATAGCCGCTAAAACAGCGAAAGCGATCGAACTTTCTCAAAATTATTTACTTTCTACCCAATACTCTGAGGGTTACTGGTGGGCAGAATTAGAATCTAATGTCACCATCACCTCAGAAGCAATTTTACTGCACAAAATCTGGAAAACTGACAAAAAACGCCCCCTAGACAAAGCAGCCACCTATCTGCGTCAGCAACAGTGTCCTAACGGCGCTTGGGAGTTATTTTATGGGGATGGTGGCGATCTTAGCACCACTGTGGAAGCCTACATGGGACTGCGACTATTGGGAATTCCCGCTAATGATCCTGCTTTAGAAAAAGCCAGAGAATTTATCTTAGCTAAAGGTGGCATCAGCAAAACCCGCATTTTCACCAAAATGCACCTCGCTTTGATTGGTTGTTATGATTGGCAGGGAGTTCCCTCTATCCCCGCTTGGATCATGCTACTGCCGGAAAATTTCCCTTTTACTATCTATGAAATGTCCAGTTGGGCGCGGGGAAGTACGGTTCCTTTATTAATTGTTTTCGACAAAAAACCCGTGTATAAAATGGGTTTTAACCTCGATGAACTCTATACAGAAGGGGTGAATAATGTCAAGTATGAGTTACCAAAAAATAACAATTGGTCAGATATTTTTCTCTGGTTAGATGGACTGTTTAAATGGACAGAAAAAACTAATTTAGTTCCCTTCCGTCAAGAAAGTCTGCAAGCGGCGGAAAAATGGGTAATTGAACGACAGGAAGACACGGGCGATTGGGGGGGAATTATCCCGGCGATGTTAAATTCTCTGTTAGCTTTAAAAGCCCTAGGTTATGATGTGGACGATCCGATTGTTGATCGGGGTTTAAAAGCGGTGGATAATTTTGCTATTGAGACGGATAATACCTATTGTGTACAGCCCTGTGTGTCGCCGGTTTGGGATACGGCTTGGGTAATTCGATCGCTAATTGAATCCGGTCTAAATCCCGCTCATCCAGCTATGATTAAAGCGGGACAATGGTTAATCGATCAACAAATTCTTGATTATGGCGATTGGGCGATTAAAAATAAAATCGGAACCCCCGGGGGTTGGGCTTTTGAATTTGATAATCGCTGGTATCCCGATTTAGACGATTCGGCAGTGGTGGTGATGGCTTTAGAGTTAATTAAAATGCCCGATGAAAATATTAAAACAAGCGTGATGAAACGGGCAGTTAATTGGATGGCTACTATGCAGTGTAAAGCTGGTGGATGGGGAGCTTTTGACATCGATAACGATCAAAACTGGCTTAATTCTTTGCCCTATGCCGATCTAAAAGCAATGATCGATCCTAATACGGCTGATGTGACTGCCAGAGTTCTAGAAATGTTAGGCACTTGTGATGTTAAAATGGGGGAAAATCGAGTTAAAAAAGCTTTGGATTATCTGGAAAAAGAACAGGAAGCTGATGGTAGTTGGTTTGGTCGTTGGGGTGTAAATTATATTTATGGAACCAGTGGGGCGTTATCTGCTTTGGCTTTTCTGGAACCGAATCAATATCGCCAGCAATTGCAAAAAGGAGCCAATTGGTTAAGCAGTTGTCAAAATGTTGATGGTGGTTGGGGTGAAACCTGTTTTAGTTACAATAACCCTAAATTTAAAGGACAGGGAAATAGTACCGCTTCCCAAACTGCTTGGGCATTAATCGGTTTATTAGCCGTCGGGAAAGTCACCGGCAATTATCAGCGAGAAGTGATTGAAAAGGGCGTTAACTATCTTCTTGTTACCCAAAAAGAAAATGGTACATGGGATGAAGATTACTTCACCGGTACAGGTTTTCCCTGTCATTTTTACCTGAAATATCATTTCTATCAGCAGTATTTCCCTCTACTGGCTTTGGGGCGTTATCGGGCTTTAATTTAGTCTGTTAATCTATGCGTTAAGACAGGAAATAAGCCTAACTGTCTAGCGCATTTTTTATGACTAACTAGGAAAAAATAAAGGCTCTTCGGGAATTGTTATGCAAATAATTAACTTAAAATAAAATTCAATGAGAGTACCTAAGCTCAAAAGTAGCTGAAATTCATACAGGAAAGGACTTAAGGCACAAATAAGTTAATATCAAAAG
>NZ_JADEVX010000043.1:0-27822 GCF_015207925.1 Microcystis sp. LEGE 00066
GGGATGAAGGTATGATAGCGAGATATGTAAAAGAACAAGATAAAGAATACCTGCAGCTACACCAAAATCTACAATTGAGTCTATTTTGATTCTGATACCCCGTCCGCTTGCGGCGGGGTAGTTCATTTTGACTGCCATAATTGCCAAGCTTTAACGAGATTTCCCCCCATCAAGGCAGCCACTGCATTTAAAGTCTTAATTTCCTCACTATCGGGATTTAATTGTCTAGCTTTATCTAAGACTTTTTGGGCTGCTTGCGGTTGCCAATCGTAAAGATAAATAAAACCTTGATAAGCATAATGATAGGGATTATGGGGGTCAATTTTAATCATTTCCTCCGTGGCTTTTATTGCCCCTGCCACATCCTGTTGTAGTACCTTAGAAATTGCTAATCCGTAGGCTAAAGATAATTTATCGGGGGGGTTTTGTTGCTGTAAACGATAGGAAAAGGCCTTGTCTGCTTGCAGCACATAATCCTGAATCGAATCGTATTGATTGATACGATTAGTTAACTCAAAAATTGGTTCAATACCCGTTAATCCTTGGCCAATATTAGCAGACTTTAAGCGCAATTGGGTCACTAAATCTAATTGGGGCGTTGCTAACTTGGCAACTTGAGGATCGATGGTAATTTCAGCATTAGTTTTAATCGGATAGGTTTCGCCAGTTTCCCGATTGAGATAGACAGCATATAAGCGATAAACTCCGGGGGTTGCTGCCGACTGCATGGCAGTTTTTTCAGTGACTTCAAAACTATTTTGTTGCTCTTCTGGAGTTAATTTTTTTGCCATTAATCCCCCCATAGCAATACCATGATCGTGCATCCAATAATCCTTCCCGTCCACTTCTTGCCAAGTTAAAATTACTATCCCTGACTTTAATTGTTGCCAGTCTCCTGCCCATTTGTAAACCACAGGAATTGGTTGATTAGGAGATGCTTTTTCAGCAATGGCAATCTCTCTTAATTCCACCCGTTTTGGCGCATTTTCAAGGGGTTTAACCGTGACGGATGGGTCTATTTTACGGTGTAGGGATAGGGTACTATCATCCGGTAGCTGCCAAGTTTTTTCCACTTGGAAATCTGAACCAGTGGCGACTCGATTAACAATTTTTTTCTGGACATCGGGGACGGAACCCTGTTCACCAGTTTTAGTTAAAAACCAATCTAAAGAATTGACATCCTTTTCGATATCTTCTTCCCTAACTCCCACCTGTCTCCCAGCAACCTGGAAATTATGTTTACCACCGTAGAAAGAGAAGGTATGTTGATTTAATTCGGGGGTGGAAGGTAAAACCCCTAGAGTGCTGCGAAGATAGGGAGAATCGGCTAGAATCTCTTTAACTACTTCTTCGTGCTGCCAACCAGTTTTTAAATAGGGATGGTGTTGTAATTCGGGACTAAAAACGTTAGTAATTATATCTCCCCCCAAGGGGAATAAATTTAAGCTGGTGAGGATAGCGGCAATAGTTATCGTTCCCCAACGGATACCAGGTCCAAAACGACCGCGCCAAGATAATAAACCAACGGATAAAATTAAGGATAAAGTCGGTAAAAGCGGCAAAATATAACGAGCATCTTTATTGATATTTAGGGATGATAATAGGTATCCCCCCAGCAGAAAAACTCCTAACCAAATCCACACAGGACGATTAACCTTATCTTCGGTTTTTCTATGACGTAAGGAGATTAATAATCCCACCACGGGAACTAATAACAATACCCAAGAAAGAAAATAGGGTAAAACTTGCGCGTAAAATGTCCAGGCATCTGGACTGGTAAGGGGCGGATCTCCCTCCAAAATCGCCGAATCTACCGTGGCACGTTTGCCCGCGGTTAACATTAATAACCAATTCGTCCGATACCAGGGAAACATTAACAATGCTGCCGTCAAAAAACTCAGCATTAATTGCGCTAGATTGCCCCAACGTTTTCGCCGGAGATTTTCGCCCAATACCCACAAAATCGGCAAAAAGAGGAAAAATAGGGCGGTTTGTTTGACTAACATCCCTAAACCGAAAGAAATCCCGAAAGCGATCGCTTTTAGCCAGCCTTGATAACTAAATCGCCACCATGTCAAGCAAAAGTAAGAAAACGTTACAATTGCCGCTAAGGGAAAATCTAAGAGATATTCGAGGCGATAATAGTATAAACCAGGGAGAAATTGACAGATTAAGACCGCCCATAAAGCCACAGTCCCATTAAAGAGGATAATTCCCAATCCGTACACAGAAAAGAGCAGTAGGGCGCTATAGATGGCCATTACCCACATACCCGCGTCAAGACTAATACCAAAGAGATTAAAGAAGGGAATCGTTAAAAGATAGGTTAAAGGGGGAATTTTCGGCGACATTAGCCATAAACTGCGCCACCAATCCCCATCAAACCAGCGCGGATTTTGGAAAGCTTGGGTATAGATAATCCCACCGTTGAGATAATCGGCCTGATCCCAAGCAGGAATAGTATGATCGAGACTAAACCAGAATCTATCGACTAATATCCCCAATATCCAAATAATACTGACAATAATTAATCCCTGTCTCCCCTCTAGCGATCGCTTCAAAATGACTTCTCCCTAGTGCAACTCTCAATTATTCTGCCACGCTCTCAAGCGCCCCTGAAAAAATCGCCAGCAAGAAACACCAGACCGATCGGGGTAAAATAAAGATTTAGTGAAAAATTGTAACAGGAACTTGACAAATGCGAGTGGTGATCGTTGGTGCAGGGTTAGCGGGAATGGCAACAGCTATCGATCTGGTCGATGCGGGCTGTACAGTAGAAATCTTAGAATCTCGTCCCTTTGTCGGGGGAAAAGTCGGTAGTTGGGTAGATGCGGACGGTAATCACATCGAGATGGGCTTGCACGTCTTTTTTGGTTGTTACTACAATCTTTTTGAGTTAATGAAAAAAGTGGGCGCTTTTCAATCCCTACTGCTCAAAGAACACACCCACACTTTTATCAACGAAGGGGGAAAAATCGGCGAATTAGACTTCCGTTTCGCTGCAGGTGCGCCTTTTAACGGTTTAAAAGCCTTTTTTACCTCCTCCCAACTCTCGGCAGCCGATAAAATCTTTAATTCTCTAGCTTTAGGTACAAGTCCCATCGTCCGCGGTCTGATAGACTTTCAAGGAGCGATGAAAACGATTCGGGATCTGGACTCGATTAGTTTTGCCGATTGGTTTCGTAGCCATGGCGGTAATGAAGGCAGTTTAAAAAAAATGTGGAATCCGATCGCCTATGCCTTAGGATTTATCGATACGGAAAATATCTCGGCCCGTTGTATGCTGACGATTTTCCAATTTTTTGCCGCTAAAACCGAAGCTTCCGTCCTGCGGATGTTGGAAGGTTCCCCCCACGAATACCTACATAAACCGATTATTAACTATCTGGAAGCTCGGGGTGCCAAAATCTCTACCCGTCGTCAGGTGCGGGAAATTCTCTATTCTGGAGAGGGCGAAAATCTGCAAGTTAATGGCATGATCGTCGCTAACGGAGAAACCACAGAAACTATCACCGCAGATGCCTACGTTTGCGCTGGTGATGTCCCCGGTATTCAGCGTCTCATTCCCCAAGATTGGCGAAAAATGCCGATTTTTGACAATATTTTCCGACTAGAAGCCGTCCCCGTCGCCACGGTACAATTGCGTTTTGACGGTTGGGTGACGGAGTTAAATGATGCCGAAAAACGCCGACAACTGCAAAAAGCGGTGGGAATTGACAATCTTTTGTACACCCACCAAGCGGATTTCTCCTGTTTTGCGGATCTTGCTCTCACCAGTCCTAGAGATTATTATCGCCCTGGAGAAGGTTCTTTATTGCAGTTGGTTTTAACCCCCGGGGATCCTTTTATTAAAGCTAAAAATGAAGATATTGCCCAGCACGTTTTAGCGCAGGTCCATAAGTTATTTCCCTCCTCGCGGGAGTTAAAGATGACTTGGTTTAGCGTGGTGAAATTGGCCCAGAGTCTTTATCGGGAAGCACCGGGGATGGATGTCTATCGTCCCTCGCAAGCGACTCCTATCCCTAACTTTTTCCTTGCCGGTAGTTATACCCAACAGGATTACATCGATAGCATGGAAGGAGCCACTTTATCGGGTAAACAGGCAGCCAAGGCCATCCTACAACAGGCCGAGCGCTGGAAATCTTTAGCCACGGTTTGAGCAAACAGCCGGCAATCTCCTCCCTTAAGAAGGGATTGCCTCTAAACTTGTTTTCAGTGGCAAAAGATAACCGCTATAGCTAACTTGGCAAGTCAGCCCTCAGGCCAAGCTATACAAAAAAGACCGATCAAGCTAGACTCGTAAAAAGATCACTCCATCTAGAAGGCTTACCCTAGACTGGAAAGAACATCGGAAAAATCTCGTCAGAAATAGGAGTCAATCGAGTTTATGCCAGAGCTTGCTGTACCATTAGAGCTTGATTTCACTAGCGAAACCTATAAATCAGCCTATAGTCGCATTAATGCCATCGTTATTGAAGGAGAATACGAGGCCAATAGCAATTATATTCAATTAGCAGACATCCTCACCGATAACAAAGAAGAGTTACACCGTCTGGCAAAAATGGAAAACCGTCACATGAAAGGTTTTCAAGCTTGCGGCCAAAATTTGCAGATCACTCCTGATATGGAGTATGCCAAAGAATTCTTTTCCTCTCTGCACAATAACTTCCAAATTGCCTACGCAGAAGGTAAAGTTGTCACCTGTTTATTAATCCAATCTTTGATTATCGAAGCTTTCGCGATCGCTGCCTATAATATTTATATTCCTGTTGCTGATCCTTTTGCGCGTAAAATTACTGAAAGCGTAGTTAAAGACGAATATTTACACCTCAATTTTGGCGAAGAATGGCTAAAAGCGAACTTTGAAACCGCTAAAGAGGAATTAGAAGCGGCAAATCGCGCTAATCTTCCCATTGTCTGGAGAATGCTCAATCAAGTCGAGGATGATGCTCGCGTCCTCGCTATGGAAAAAGAGGCCCTCGTGGAAGACTTTATGATTAGCTACGGGGAAGCGTTAAACAATATTGGTTTCAGCACCCGTGATATCATGCGGATGTCTGCCTACGGATTAACTGCCGTCTAAAGCTTGAACATCGAGATTTCTTTTTTTCCCCTGCTGCCGCTCAACACAGAGCGGCTCTTTTGTGTATTATATTTAAGAGTCTTAACGATTTCTTAGCAATATCCTAATTTTTATCTAGTGCCATCTAGTCTAACGAAAGAACAATCAATGTTTGGTCTTATAGGTCATCTTACCAGTTTAGAACACGCCCAATCGGTCGCCGACGATCTAGGTTATCCTGAATATGCTAACCAAGGATTAGATTTTTGGTGCGCTGCCCCCCCGCAAATTGTCGATGATTTTCATGTCACCAGCATCACGGGGCAAACCATCACGGGTAAATACATCGAATCCTGTTTTTTACCAGAGATGTTGTCGAATCGTTGGGTAAAGTCTGCTATTCGTAAGGTGCTAAATGCCATGGCACTCGCTCAAAAAAGTGATATCAATATCACCGCACTCGGCGGTTTTTCTTCAATTATTTTCGAGGAATTTAATCTCAAAGATAATCGACAGGTGCGCAATATCGAGCTAGATTTTGGCCGTTTTACCACCGGTAACACCCACACCGCTTACGTCATCTGCACTCAGGTGCAAACCCTCGCTGACAAAATGGGCATCGATTTAGCTCAATCTACCGTCGTGGTTTGTGGGGCCACCGGAGATATCGGCAGCGCCGTTTGTCGTTGGTTAAATGAAAAAACCGATACAAAAGAACTAATATGTGTGGCACGCAATCAAGAGCGTTTACAATCTCTGCAAGAGGAGTTAGGACGCGGTAAAATTCTTCCCCTAGAGGAGGCTTTACCCCTGGCTGATATCATTGTTTGGGTGGCTAGTATGCCTAAAGGGGTGGAAATTGATCCAGATAAACTCAAGCGCCCCTGTCTTATTATTGATGGTGGTTATCCGAAAAATTTAGGCACGGTGTTAAATGCCCCCGATGTTTCTGTGATTAAGGGCGGCATTGTCGAGCATTCCCTCGATATTGACTGGAAAATTATGAAAATCGTTAATATGGATATTCCCTCTCGTCAAATGTTTGCCTGTTTTGCTGAGGCGATTTTATTGGAGTTGGAGGGTTGGCAAACTAATTTTTCCTGGGGACGCAATCAAATTACCGTCCCTAAAATGGAACAAATCGGTGCAGCTTCCCGCAAACACGGGTTTCAACCTTTGTTATTTTAACTAATATCCCCAACCCCCCACCGACCACGGAATTAGAAGTTTCAGGCGACAAATAATTAAGAGTGAGGGCTTGACTTTGGCGGCGGCTTGGGTTATGATTGTTTCATAATGGGATGTTTGTGTTTATGGCGAAGTGCTTAGATTACCATTATGAATAAACTCTTTTAAAAATATTATCCCAAAATCTGCCGACAAAAGCAAGCCAAACTTTGCCATCAATTGTTAAGTTTTGTTAAGAAAAATAACAATAGTGGCAAGGGATAGGACTCCCTTCGCTGATCAGAGGGCTTTTGGGGGAATTATAGAGATGTGGACCTGATTTTTAGCTTTCCAGCAAAGACGACAAAACCACTAAACTCTATGAAAACTTGGTTAGAAGATCGCGGTATCTTACCCGCTTACGGTGGGGGGGTAATCATTGGCATTACCCTCTGTTTTTTCGGAGCGACGACCAATACCATGGCGGGATGGTTGTATGCTATCTGTGGCACGATGATCGCCATTTTAATTTTATCGATAATTTTACCCCGTCGTTCCCTTCTTCCCCTGAAAGTGCGTCGTCTTGCCATTGTACCCGTAAGTGCGGGAGACGATCTTAGTATTAGCCTAGAGATAGAAAATACTAGCAATCAGCCGATAAATCTGTTAGAAGTGACAGATATCCTGCCTATAGTTCTCGATCAGCCAAAAATAACCCCAATAGAAACGATTGCCCCCAAAAGTTGCCGGCTCTTCGGTTTGTGTTATGCAATGAACGGGGGTTATAAGGGATGGAACCCCTATATAGAAAGGCATTTAGCGATTTTTGTCAATTATTTTCGATCTAGAGCGAACTAATCAATTAAATCCTTTGCCAGATAAGGATTTAGTCGATTTATGCCCCCCTATCGAACCATACCAAGTAACGAAGAGCCAAGTTGCCATCGTTGGACCTATTATTTACCCACCAGTAAACGGGGTATTTATCACTGGCAAGAAGTACAATTAAGAACAGCAGCCCCTCTCGGTTTATTTTGGTGTCGTCGTTGTCAGCCAGCAGCGGCTAAAGCTTTAGTTTATCCCCAAATTTTACCCTTGCAACAATGTCCCCTAATCGATTCCCTCGGTCAAGAGATGGCACAAAAATTAGAAAATAATCGCTATTATCAAAGGGCTAGTCAAGGACTTACGCGTAACCTGAGACAATATCGCCAGGGTGATTCTACCCGTTTAATTCACTGGAAAACTAGCGCCCGTTTGGGAGAATTGCAAATTCGGGAATTAGAAGTGTTAACGGGGGGACAGGAAGTGATTATCTGTCTCGATACCCTCTGTGATTGGCAAGAAGACAGTTTTGAACGGGCGATTATTGCCGCTGCTTCCCTCTATTTTTATGCCCATCGTCGGCAATTAAATCTGAAACTCTGGACCGGTGAAACGGGTTTAATTCACGGGGAGAGGATCATTTTAGAAACTTTAGCCAGTATAGAGGCAAAAGCTAGTCAAAAAAACGCTAATCTGCCTAATTTACCGCTAATTTGGTTGACAAGTAACTTCAATTCCATCGAACAACTCACCCCCGGCAGCCGTTGGTTATTTTTCCTCGCTGCCGATTCTAGGGAGAGTCCTTCACCCTTAATCCGACAGTTTAGCGGATTGGCGATCGAACCAGAAATTTCTCTACAACAACAATTACAAAAACCCCCTCGTTGAGAAAATTTCTGTTCCCAGTCTAGATTGAGAGGAAATTCTCTGGAAAAAAATGCCAGTATCCCGGAAAAAGATGTTATGATAGAAAAGACTCGGACTCATGCGATCGCAACGCCTTAACCTTGTCAGGACCGGAAGGTAGCAGCAATACGGGATGCTTGTGACTGGCGTGATCTCCGGGTCTTTTTGTTGCCTGTGACGGTCGCTGTTGTGAACGCTTTCAAAACTTTTCGATCGCTTACTGCCGAGACTCGTCGTCAACTACTCTTCCTCTTCGTCACGGCGCTGTTTTTCTGGACAAGTATTACCACTCTCCTCCCCACTCTCCCCACCTATATTGACTCCCTAGGCGGTAGCAAACAAGATATCGGTTTTGTCATGGGGGCCTTTGCCATCGGTTTAATTTTATCGCGCAGTTGGTTAGGCAATCTAGTTGATCGCCGCAGTCGCAAATTAGTGGTTTTATTTGGAACTATTGTCGCCGCTACCGCACCCCTCGGTTATCTATTTTTTCGCGATCTTTCCTCTTTATTCGCCGTCCGCGCTTACCATGGTCTCAGTATCGCCGCTTTTACCACCGGTTACAGTACCCTAGTGGTGGATTTTTCCCCCGTTCGTCAACGGGGAGAGATAATTGGTTATATGAGCTTAACTGCACCCATAGGCATGGGAATCGGTCCAGCTTTAGGCAGTTATCTCTACGAATCGATCGGTTATAACGGTTTATTTCTAGTTTCCGCCGCTTCAGGAGCGATCGCTTTTCTCTTGGGTTTCTCTATTCAAGAACCGGACTTCAAGAAAAAATTAGCCCAAATGAAGGCAGAAAATCCAACAATTGAGCGCAGTTTCTGGGCATTATGTCAAGAGCGAGCTTTTTTAGTCCCCACCCTAGTTTTTCTGCTGGTTGGTACTTTATTCGGCGGTTTAGTCGCTTTTTTACCCCTGTTTCTCCTCGAAAACCAGATAGCCTTCAGTCCTGGTCTATTCTACAGTTGTGCGGCAGTATCGGGCGTAATCGGGCGGATTTTGTCGGGAGGAGCCAGCGATCGCTATGGACGGGGTTTATTCATCACTATTAGCGTTTTTTGCTATGGTTTATCCATGTTGGTTCTATCTTCTGCCCGATCTCCTTCCGATTTAATTTTAGCCGCTATTCTCGAAGGTACGGGAGGGGGGATTTTATTCCCTATGTTACTGGCTTTAATCTCCGATCGCTCTGGTCCCCAAGAACGCGGCCGGGCCTATTCTATCTGTGTCGGCGGTTTTGATGTGGGAACAGCCTTAGCCGGTCCAATTCTGGGGGTTTTAGCAATTTCCTACGAAACTATGTTTAGTTTATCCTCAGGATTAGCTGTTATCGCTCTCTTTCTCTTTTTTACTCTTTCTAACCCCACTATACGCCATTCTTTTCTCTTCGCTTTCGGTTTAGAAAAAGATCGTTATGCTCTGCGCGGACAATTACAATAAAGCTTACTGAAAAAGTTTTTCCTAGAGCAGGGTTATTTAATAGGTTTGAGGCTGAAAATTATCGGGAATATCTAATTCAAATACTTGGTCATGAATCCGAGCCACATAAAGCCCTTCTTGTAGAATTTTTTCGCGTAATTCTGGGGATAAATCAACCGCAGCTAATATGCCATAGAGTTTTTTATCTTTGTGTTCAGGAAAAAAGCGGCGAAACCGTTGCAAAATACTTTTTAATTGTGTAATAGACTCCTCTCTGGCATGACTTTTAACCTCAACGATATAAGCGGTATTTAGCTCACCATTAGTATAGGCAAGAACATCAATTTCTAGGTGTTGTCCTTCTTTACTGACTCGCACACTGGGACTAACAACTTCCATACCAAAGCGTTGTCTGAGAATCGTTTCCATTGAGGGAAGGGCAAGTCCTTCGGTAAAGCTGCCGAATTTGGCACCAAGTCCCCCAATTTGTTTGCCCAGTTCTTTGAGTTGTTTGTCAGTTTCCTTCTGTTGTTGGGCGTTTTCCTGGAGTTGTCGGTCAGTTTCCTTGAGTTGTTGGGCGTTTTCCTTCTGTTGTTGACTAACTTCCTTCAATAGTAGTTCAGTCTCCTTCTGTTGTTGACTAACTTCCTTGAGTTGTTTGTCAGTTTCCTTGAGTTGTCGGTCAGTTTCTTTTTGAGCGGTAGTTAATTCGGCTAAGAGTCGCCATACATCTTCGGATGTGGTTGCCATAGATAATTTTTTCCTTAGGATTTGGTCTATTGCTATTTTAGTCAATTGCGCCGATACTTCCTAATTTTTAACCTTCCATGCTCTCTTTTTTGTCAAGTACATCTTATACCATTTTAGATGAGCTTACCCTAGCAACCTTAAGCGAATACTACCGTGCGATTAGCGTAAACTAAAACGCGATTTTGCAAGTGTAAACGTACCGCTCGCGCTAACACCACCCTTTCTAAATCCTTACCTTGACGAATTAAATCTGCTACGGTATGGCGATGACTAACTCTGACCACATCCTGCTCGATAATTGGCCCCTGATCGAGATCGGCAGTGATATAATGGGCCGTGGCTCCAATAATTTTTACCCCTCGATCGTAGGCCCGTTGATAGGGATTAGCTCCCGCAAAAGCTGGTAAAAAAGAATGATGAATGTTGATAATATTGGGAAAAAAGTTAATAAAATCTGGGGTGAGAACCTGCATATATTTAGCTAAAATTACTAAATCTATCCGGTATTCCCGCAGTAACTCTAATTGTCTGGCTTCCTGTTCAATCTTGGTTTCGGCGGTAATAGGAAGATGATAAAAATCAATACCAAATTGATTGGCAACTGAGTGTAATTCTCGATGATTGCTAATAATTAAAGGAATTTCCGCCCTAATTTCTCCCGCCTGTTGTCGCCATAATAAATCGAGGAGACAATGATCCTGTTTTGTCACCCAAATAGCTAGACGCGGGACAGTATCGGAAAAATGTAAGGACCAATTAGCCTGCAAAGGTTTGGCAATAGCGGCAAAAGCTGGTTCGATCATCCCACGGGGTAAATTAAACCCCTCTAATTGCCATTCTATCCGCATCAGGAACAATCCTGCCGAAAAATCCGTGTGTTGGTCAGCGTGGATAATATTGCCGCCATTAGCGTAGATAAAATTAGCGATTTTCGCCACCAGACCAATCTGGTCGGGACAAGAAATTAACAAGGTTGCAGTGGCAGCAGTCATAAATTATCGGCGGCAAGAATTGACTTTTTCTATCCCTAATTTATTACAATTTTAGGCACTTCGTCCCTTTGATACACAAAAAAGATCGTTTGTCAATAGCGATCGCCGATTAAATTTCTAGTTAAACTGATAGGCTCTTCCCTTGCTCAGAAGTGGCAAAATGCCGCTCGATTAGGGAGGGGACATCTTGGGGAGCTACCTGATTATAATGCTTTTTATCGGGCATAACCACCAGATTCGGGCCTTTTTTGCACTGTTTTAAACAGCCGGTTAATTTAATATTCACCGCTTCTCCCAGTCCTTTTTCCTCTAAACTGCTCTCTAACCTTTGGCAGACTCTCGCACCGCCATTTTTCCAACAATCGGACTTCTGACAGATTAAGACGGTGGCTTTTTTCGCTTTTGCCGGGGTGACTTCTGGGGTTTTTTCGCCGGATAAATGCTCAATCCCTAGTACCCTCAGTTTTAATTTTCCCTTTTTTGAACAAAGACTACTTTCTCCCGTCACTTTTAGCCATGAGTGGAGAGCAATATTGAGAGGTATGTGGTCTCGCAGTGTTTTTTCAGGCTTAAACCAATATTCCCGTTTATCAACACTGATTCTCAGGTATTTTACCTTATATCCGTCCTTGAGGACAAAACCGAGGAATTGACCGACCACTTGAAAGGGAATCATGGTAGTTGCAGATTTTGACATACTTTCTCACTTTTTACTCTTAGATTGCTAATTTTTCTCAAGGATTATGCTTGCCAACAGGTTTCCAGCCAAGGGATTAAACAGCCTCGGTATGCCTCCACCTGTCGCAGGACAATCCACAGCTATAAAAGTTGAGCGGAGGCATCAATGCGAACCGGCAAAAGCTGATGGAGCGAGCATTGACATTCAATGTTTAGGGCCTGCATCTGGTGGTAAACCTGCCAGGGATCCCAAGCACTAAGATTGAAGATTTTCTCACCTTTCGATGGCCATTTGTCTATACTCATGGGGCTTTTAATTGAGAACTATTAGCAATATAACTCTAGGCTGATGTTCTCAGTATAACCAACAACTGCAAATTATTATCAATAACTTGCAGAAAAAAAGTTATCCGGTAGCGGCGATCGGCTAAAATTTTGCTTATCCGCTTTGCCGATCCCGGAATCGCTACCGCCTACAATTGTCAAAGGGATAAAAATGGAGATACCAAGATTTATTGACGGAAATTATGGATAAAAAAGCTCAAAAAACCGATAATTCAGCAGTTCTCTATTTTGATGGTGGTTCTCGCGGCAATCCGGGGAGAGCAGCCGGTGCAGCGGTAATAGTTTTAGCCGAGGGTAAGTCCTTGACTACGAGTAGATATATGGAGATAGCCACTAATAACGAGGCTGAATACACAGGATTGATTATTGGATTGGAAAAAGCCCAAGAATTAGGCTTAAAAAGCCTAGAAATTCGGGGAGACAGTCAATTAGTCATCAATCAAGTTAAGGGAGACTGGAAGGTAAAAAGCGATAGTTTACGTCCCTTTTATCAGCGTGCTTGTCAATTAGTCACACAATTCGATCGCATTAGCTGGCGCTGGATTGAACGAGCTAAAAATAGTGTGGCTGACGCTGCCGCTAATCAGTGTATGGATGCGGCGAAAAAATCGCCAGAAAAACCCGAGGAAGGCGAAACTAACCTTGATATTCTGCTCCAATCCCTGAAACCAATCCTAAATACTGAAGAATTCGTTTTCTCTTCCCTCACAGCAACAGGACTGGAACAGCTACAATTAACCCCTATCTGCCAATTTCGGGAAGAGGAAGGAATAACGGTGATTATTCCCCGTCAGCAAGCCGATCGCAAGAATTTACAGTACAAACAGCAATTCTCATTTTGAAACGATTTTGCGTTGTTTCAGCGATCTAGAGATTCGTTAAGAATTATTAACCCCTCTAGGTGCAAGGGTTTTAATGTCATGAAACCTTAAAATGAGAATTGCTGCAGTACAAATATATTTATAGACAAATTACTCTTTCTGTGCATTCTAGTTTGGCAGCGGTGGGATTTTTAGCGGTGATTAGCAAGAAACTGTCCGAAGCAGCAATTAGCGTCAATGTCATTTCTGGTTATTATCACGATCATTTATTTATCCCTAGGGATAGGGTGACAGAAGCGATGGCTATTCTCGAAGAAATTAGCCGCTCATAACAGTTATCAGTTATCAGTTATCAGTTAGCAGTTATCAGTTAGCAGATGTGAGTTTTCAATTCACTCATTACTGTTTACTGTTTACTGTTCACTGAAAAAACAGGATTTATTATTATTTGGTCTCCTCTGAGGAATTTTTCACCGTTTCTTCTAGGATAACTACCGGTTCTTTTTCCCGCTGCTGTGAGCGGATGATATCGATGGTACTTTTCAGCACACTAGCGATGGGAACTGCTATCAATAAACCGAGAATTCCTGCCACTTTGCCACCGATAAAAAGAGATAGAATAATCCAGACGGGATTAAGTCCGATCATACCTCCCATTAGCCGAGGGGCGATGACATTATCATTAATTTGACCGACAATAATAGTCAGGGTCAAAACTTTTAACCCTAACCAAAAATCTTGAAACATTAGTAGGGTACTAATGCCAATAATGGTAAAGGCACTGGCAAAAGGAATTAATGTAGTTAGACCGATCGCCACCCCGAATAATAGGGCATAATCGACCTTGAGAATGACAAAAACAAAAATTTGAGCCAGGCTGAGAATTCCCGCTAAAATGGTTTGACCAGCAAAATAGGTTTCAAAAGTTTGACGAATAATAGTTCTTAATTTGAGATTCCAGGGAGCAGGAATCCAGCTTAAAATTCCCTCCCAAATTTGTTCGCCATAGAGAACCAGAAAGACAGTTAGAACCAGAACAAAGAGAATGTTTAGGATACTGTTGATAGTTCCCAGCACAAAGCTTAGTAATTGAGTGCTAAGAGTTTGTAAAACATTGGTTAGTCGTTCCGATAACTGGGTGATTGATTGCTCGATATAAATCGCATATTTCTGAGTTTTATCCCACTTTTCTAAATTTTGTATCTGTTCGGTTCCCGACTCGATCCACTGGGGCAAACTATTGATTAAACTGCTTAATTGTTCGACAATCTGGGGAATTAAAATTAAACCTAAAACGCTCAAAATTAATAGGGCAATTAAAAAGACAATAGCGATCGAACCACTGCGATTAACCCCGCGTCTTTGCAGTAGTTTGATGGGAACATCTAAGACAAAAGCTAGTAAACTAGCAGTGACAAAAATACTGACTAAGGGTTCTAGATAGCTAAATAATTGGAATAATAACCAACCATTGAGAAATAAAAGCGGAAAAACCAGACTTAGCCGCAACCAACGAGGTAGTTGCTTAAAAAGCTCCATCATATAACTAATTTTGTACTGAGAGAGTATCGATGTATGTAAAAAGAGACTTTTCTAACCAGAAATCCTCTTTCAATCTACCATCTCCTCGCCACTTTTTTGGTTCCAGTAACCCTGAAACTCTTATCTTAACTGTATGGAGCTAAGCGGATTCGAACCGCTGACCCCCTCAATGCCATTGAGGTGCTCTACCAACTGAGCTATAACCCCGCGAAGACCATTTTCGAATGTAGCTTAAATAGAATTACTTTGTCAAGGGGTGACGAGAAAAAAATTTGTCCCTCACAATGCGATCGCTCATCCACAAGAGTGAAACAATCGCCTCCATTTAGACAGGAGCCGAAATTTGGGTTAAATAGGTTAAACAGTGGCCCATGAGGAAATAAACTACTAACATAGCCGCTGCCGCTGCTGCCACCAAGGTTCCCGCCAGCATCAAGGAAAACTCTTGCCTGTCGAACGCTTGCTGCATCAGATGCAATGACCAAGCCACAAGACCGAGGTCAAAGATGAGAATCGGAACTAACATATTTTAAATTTTGTTAACTTTCTTCTATTCTAATACATAATTTTCTGGAGGGATAATCGGAGGGAAGTTAAAAAAGGGATTTTTTGCTGCTTGCTCGATCGCGGCTGTCAGCCGTCAGCCATTAGCTTTCAGTAATAGGTCTAAATTTTGCTCTTCTTGGTTTGCAGCCTGAAAAAATCCTTTTCCCGAAAAAGCGACTCAATCACCAGATTAAGTTCTGTAAATCTTGCTCTCATTTTCCCTAGCTAACGCACGGGGACTTGGTGATTTTGCAGATAATTTTTGACCTCAGCGATAGTTAATTGACCATAATGGAGCAAAGAAGCCAATAAAGCCGCTTCTGCTCGGCCTTCCGTCAATGCTTCGTAAATATGCTGACAATTACCCGCTCCTCCAGAGGCAATCACAGGAATCTCCACCCTTTCTGCGATCGCTTTTGTCAAGGACAGATCGTAACCCGCTTGCGTGCCGTCGGCATCCATACTGGTAATTAACAACTCACCCGCCCCGCGTTTTTCCACTTCTTGGGCCCATAATAAAGCATCAATACCCGTATTTTCCCGTCCACCCCGAACATAAACCTCCCAACCGGGGTTATGCTCATCCTTACGTCGTCTAGCATCGATCGCCACCACAATGCACTGTTTCCCAAAGCGATCGCTGGCTCGATCGAGCAATTCCGGCTCGCGCACGGCAGCCGAGTTAATGCTGACTTTATCGGCCCCGGCTCTTAACAAATTTTTAATATTTTCTAAGGATTGGATGCCACCCCCCACGGTCAGAGGAATAAAAACCTGTTCCGCTGTGCGATAGACTACATCAATAATCGTGTCGCGATCTTCATGGGTAGCAGTAATATCAAGAAAAACCAACTCATCAGCCCCTGCCTGATTATACAAGCGGGCCAACTCCACGGGGTCGCCAGCATCCTGAAGATTGACAAAATTAACCCCTTTAACTACCCGACCTTTATTGACATCCAAACAAGGCAAAATCCGCTTCGCTAACATATCCTAGACTCTTGATTGTAACAATGGCCATCAAACGATCGCACAATTCCCCCCCGGCAGCCGAGGAAAATCTGCTCACTCCCAATCCCACTATAGAAGAAACGGAAAAAGCAGAAGCGCAGATTCGTCCACAATCCCTAGAGGATTATATCGGTCAACAGGACTTAAAAGCTAATCTAAAAGTCACCATCGCCGCGGCCAAAGCTAGACAAGAAGCGATCGATCATTTGCTCTTCTACGGACCGCCGGGGTTAGGCAAAACCACCATGGCTTTAATTTTAGCGGCCCAGATGGGAGTAAATTGCCGCATTACTGCCGCCCCCGCTTTAGAGCGTCCCCGGGACATTACCGGCATCCTGATCAATCTTCAACCCCGGGATATTCTTTTTATCGACGAAATTCATCGACTGAATCGGGTGACGGAGGAGTTATTATACCCAGCTATGGAGGATTATCGCCTAGATGTGACGATTGGTAAGGGTCAAGCGGCGAAAATTCGCAGTATTTCTTTACCTCCCTTTACTTTAATCGGTGCTACTACCAAAGTTGGCTCTTTAACTGCGCCTTTGCGCGATCGTTTTGGCATGATTCAACGTCTGCGTTTCTATACGGTCGAGGAATTGACGGCAATTATGCTCAGAAGTGCCACTATTTTTAATATTCCCATTACTGAAGCGGGTGCGATCGAAATTTCCCGTCGCAGTCGGGGAACTCCACGCATTGCCAATCGTTTATTAAAACGGGTGCGCGACTATGTGCAGGTGAAGGGAGAAACTATTATCACCCCCCAGTTAGCCGCTGAGGGATTAAATCAGTTAAATGTGGATTCTATGGGTTTAGATTGGACCGATCGATTAGTATTAAAGACGATGATCGAACAGTTTCAAGGTAAACCCGTGGGATTGGAAGCAGTAGCGGCAGCCACAGGAGAAGATGCCAAGACGATTGAGGAGGTGTATGAGCCTTATTTATTACAAATAGGTTATCTTCATCGTACTCCCCGGGGCCGCGTAGTGACGGCAGCGGCCTACGAACATTTAGGTTTACTGGCGAAATTGCCGAAAAATAAGGATCGGAGTTTACCTTTGTTCGAGTTCTAGTTTTCTAGATAGGGTTGGCTGAATAAATCTAAAAACCTTGTTGGATTAAGACTTTTCGGGCGTAAAATTCACGGTTCTTCCGAACTTACACTGTAGAAAATTCCTCAAGCTCACTCTCTGCACAGCAATGCTCTAAAGTTGATAAATATCAATTTAACAAAAACTCAAAGCCTTAGTGTACAAGCTTTACAATCATAAGTTGTTGATAGTTTTACATAACAGGTTCGGTAGAGCCAAATTCACACCTCACTTCCCCACTTCCCCACACCCCACACCCTGCCTCTAGGAACAACTTTTTCAGCCAACCCTAATTACCAGCGTTTTAGCTCACTTGTGTCTTTAAATACTGCCTTGACTGCTTGAAATCACACAAGCCTTTATGTAAAGACCATACGATCAAGATTGTAGTAAGTTACATTGTTGCCATTGCTTGCCGCTTCCAATCTAGACTGTATTGGGATTTGTCAGAGCTATGCAATAGTGAGCTTTTATAGTCAATGATTTTTTAAGTCTGTTAACGTCCTATGTCTGGCCTAAATAAAGAAAATCTTAAACTAGAAACTCTTACCCTGTTTAAAAAATACCAAAAAACAGGGGAGAATCAGTTACGGGATCAAATTATCCGGTTAAACCTAGGATTAGTCAGAAGGGAAGCTCATCATTGGGTCAATCAATGCCATGAAAATTACGAAGATTTAGTGCAGGTTGGCTGTATGGGACTAATTCGGGCGATCAAACGTTTTGACAGCAGCAAAGGTCATGCTTTTAGTTCCTTCGCTATTCCCTATATTCGTGGCGAGATTCAACACTATCTGCGCGATAAAGGTTACACAGTTCGCATTCCTCGTCGTTGGTTAGATTTAGGGAGACAAGCGGCAAATATGCGTCGGGATTTTCAAACTATCCACAATCGTCAACCCAATGATACGGAAATCTCCCTCGCTTTAAATATTTCGCTCGAAGAATGGCAAGAGGTAAAACTGGCTTTCCAAAACCGTGAACCTCTTAGTCTCGATGCGACGGTTAATAACGATGAAGATAATAACACCTGTTTAAAAGACATCGTTCCCGATCCCGGTTATCGCAGCTTTCAACTTTGTCAAGAGGATCGCATTCGTTTACAACAGGCACTGGCTCAATTAGAAGAGAAAACCCGTTATATTCTCGAATTTGTCTTCCTTAAAGATCTTACTCAACGGGAAACCGCCGAACAATTAGGCATTAGTATTGTTACCGTCTCCCGTCGGGTGAAAAAAGGTTTAGAAATGCTCAAGGAAACCATGCTCCAAGAGGCATTTTAGCCCAATTATCGGTTCTCATAGCAAGTCCGTTATTAACTCCCAATTCAACTTTAAAAACTCAGTTATGGATTTTTTCCCCTGCTCCGATGCTCCTCTCTCCCAGCTTATCTTGGCTCCAATAGCAAGTAATTTAAAACCCCGGCTAAATATTCATACTGCTCGATCGAATTATAGTAGTGAGCAGAAATCCTCACAATTAATGATGCTTCTCCCCAGGGAATTATCGGCACTTCAATCTGATATTTTTCCCACAGTTGTCTGGATAAATCTTCTGCTATCCAAGCATAACTAGGAATTAAAATTGAGGACATCGATCCGATCATTGATTCTGGACAGGGATAATTGACCTGCAAGGCATGACAAAGCAAATTTCTGGCTTTTAAAACCAAATTATGATTCCTCGCCATCAGACCCAGTAAACCATCAATAGAGAGAGAATTTAAAAACTCGATCGCTTTTGGCACTGATAAATAGGCGCTGGGATCATCGGTTCCCATCCAAGCAAATTCTAACTGAAAACGGGAGCGATCTTGTCGAGGAGAATTAGCCCCATGACTAATAGTTAAAGGTCGAATTATTGCCTGTTTATCCCCGCGCACATAGAGAAAAGCAGCCCCCTTGGGACTACATAACCACTTATGACAATTAGCAGTATAATAGGTGGGATTAATTGCCCCGATATTAAGGGGTAAAAAACCTAAAGCATGAGCGCCATCGATGAGAGTATCAATACCGAGATTATTTAATTCTTGCACAATTTCTGCGATTGGCCAAATTAAGGACGTGGGACTGGTGACATGATCTAAAACTACTAATTTTGTCTGGGGAGAAACAGATGCTAAAATTGCTTGACTAATTTCTAAAGGAGACTGCACAGGAAAGGGAATTTTAGCGATAATTACCTTTAAACCCCATCTTTTAGCTATATGTTTAACTGCATTAGCACAAGCATTATAGGTCTGATCGGTGATCAGAATTTCCTCATTTTCCTGAAAAGTTAAGGAATTTAACACCGCATTCACTGCTGTGGTTGCATTGGTAACAAAGACTAAATCATCGCTATTTACACTGACTAAATCCGCTAATTTTTGCCTAGCAATATCTAATAAACCCTCTAATTCTCTCCCCAAAAATGCTAAGGGTTGTCTTTCCATTCGTTCCCGCAATTGTTGCTGATAATCCAAGACTATTCTAGGGGTTGCACCATAGGAACCATGGTTGAGAAAATAAATATTATCGGGAATTAACCAATAGTTTTTAGACATATTGAATTAGTTTGATTTTATTGAGAACTAGAAAAAATAGCTGAAAAATTGCCTATTGTATCCAAATACTGACCAGCAAGTATATTTATGACATAATCACCTATTTTTGAAAACGATGAATAATTTCAGTGACAAAAGTTTCTCCATCTATGAGAGGATGATTTTCTGGAGATTGATATTTTCCCGTTTTCACTTTCCGTTGAATTAGATGCTCTTGTTGTCGGGTAAGATGTAGGTTCATAGGTAGGTATTATGACTATCTATTCAGAAAATCAGCGGATCTCTTCTTCTTTGTGTGATCTCGCGTAGCGAGCGCGTTGCGACCAGTTTAACTTATATAGGAGCGCTCAATCTTTGTGTCCTTTGTGTCTTTGTGGTTCGTTCCAAAGACTGTATCTTAGAATACATTTTACCCACCAAACCTAAGAGAGCCAATCAACTTTATCTTAATTTTAAGCTAAATATCGACAAAAAAAAGCTCTCCAAGAAAAAGGAGAGGGGAGAGAACGAGTTAGAAAAAATTATTAATGTAACCATCCTTTCAGACGACGTGCGACTTGAGGACGACGTAATTTTCGCATCGCTTTAGTTTGAATTTGACGTACTCGTTCGCGAGATAAATTGAACATTCCCCCCACTTCCTCTAGGGTATAGGGTTGACTGGTAGCTAAACCATAACGGAGGGAGATAACATCTTTTTCCCGTTCCGTGAGAACATCACTTAAAACTGCGAAAATTTCTTGACGCATCATCATCTCATTCATTTTATCTTCGGGAAGTTGTAGATCATCATCTTCCAAAAGATCCACTAATTCCGTATCTTCTCCCTTCCCTACACGATGATTTAAAGAGAGAGATTGACGACGCAATTGTAATAATTGCCGCAATTGTTCGGGAGTTATTTCTAACGCTTCCGCGAGTTCCCGTTCATTGGGATTGCGCTGTAAATCTTGCTTGAGAATGCGCTGCGCTTTTTTGAGTTTATTGAGTTTTTCGACAATGTGAATCGGTAAACGAATTGTTCGCGCATCGTTAGCAATAGTGCGGGTGATTGCTTGTCGAATCCACCAATAAGCATAGGTAGAGAATTTATAACCTTTATTAGGATCGAATTTTTCGGCCGCACGGTTGAGTCCGATCGCACCTTCTTGAATTAAATCTAAGAAAGGAACCCCGCGATTTAAATAGCGTTTAGCGATGGAAACCACCAAGCGCAAATTAGAACGAATCATCTTCCGTTTAGCTGTTCGTCCGCGATAAAGACGGTTTTCCAGTTGACGTTCATTATCTAATTCTAAAGCGATCGCCCATTCCGTTTTCGTCGGGGGACGATGTAAATTTTCTTGTAGTTTTTGGCGTACTTCTTCCGCTTCCATGAGAAACTTAACCAAGTAGGCTAATTCAATTTCTTCTTCCGCACTAAGCAGGGGATAACGAGCCATTTCTTTAAAAAATGCGCCAACAGTATCTTCATTGCTGCCTTTATCATATCCCGTTCCACTACTCCCACGGGTGTTTTTTAGGGTTTCTGGTAAAGATTCAGTCATATCCTCGTCAGTTCTTTCACCAAAATCCACGCTGTCCAGTTCTAAAGGATTTGTCTCCAGGGCAATGATTTGATTAAAATTATCATCAGCGGCTAGTTTAGAGATTTTCATAAGCAGTTATGGATGGAGTGGGGTTATAATAGGGGGGAAAAACTTAGTTTCTCCCAATGGGCTGATTGTTACATTGAATTTTCGGGGAGCAGATTTTTTAAACGTTTTCTTAATTAATGGCGGCCATTTCTGGGATATAATTAGGCACTTCTGTGTGGATTGTTACAAATCGCCGCACCAGATAATCAGATTTTCTGGTGAATAGGGGAGACTTTCAGGGTTTCCACTTATACACTCTAACTAAGGTTTTTAGTATTTGACTAGGTAAAGATCACCCTTCTTAACAATCAAGATAGCAGTCAGCTTTTTATTACTATTCTTTGCTTTTCCTATTGAGAACTATTCTCAACTTTTGACTAACTATGGTGCGATTTAATAGCCAATAGTCAATAATTATCATTTGGGAAGACTTCACTAGCTAAAAATCAAAATTTGTGGGCAAAAAAGCAATATTTAAACTGTTTTTAGAGAAAATTAACTGGTTTTATTCCCCTCAAGCTTTAAACTATAATTTAAATACCTCATTCTCCCCACTTGCCACTTGCCACTGATAACTGAATTTGTGGACAAAAAAGCAATATTTAAACTGTTTTTAGAGAAAATTAGCTATTTTTATTCCCCTCAAGCGGCTCTTCTAGGTTCTGTGTGATAAGTTTAACTTACATAGGATCGATCGATCTTTGTGTCCTTTGTGTCTTTGTGGTTCGTTCCACCCCCTCGCTAGGAGGAATGTATCTTAGAATACATTTTACCCACCAAACCTGGGAGAGCCCTCAAGCTTTAAACTATAATTTAAATACCTCATTCTCCCCACTTGCCACTTGCCACCGATAACTGATAACTGATAACTGATAACCATGCTCGATCGCCATGCTACTCTAACTGTAGCGGAACCTCGCACACCTTACCAATTAACCACAACTGGACAACCGTGGTTAGAGGTTTTGGTCGATCGCCCTTATCCTAGAGATAGTCAAGAGGATCAGCAAATATTAACCTATAGTATCCCCCGGGATTTAACAGTAGAAATCGGCGATATTTTAAGCGTTCCCTTCGGTTCTCAGGTAATTGGGGGAATTGCTCTTAGATTTCTCGAAAATTTGCCCGCAGAACTAGAAGAAAATCAAATTCGTCCCGTGGAAGATGTGATTGCTAAGGGTTTTTTTCCCGATAATTATTGGCAGTTATTGACGAAAATCGCCCAATACTACGCAACAGATTTAATCACCGTTGTTCGCGTCGCTTTACCTACGGGTTTACTGCGAAGTTCCCAACGTCGCATCAGATTAAAACCAGAAGCGATTCCCCCCGGTGCCGAAGTTTTTTGTACTCCCCTCTCCCGTCAGATTTTATCCCTGCTCAAAAATCAAAAAGAAGGCGATTATTCGGCGAAATACCTGCAAGAAAAAGTAAAAAATGCCAATTACGGTATCCGAGACTTAGTTAAGCGCGGTTGGGTGGAAAGTTATCTAGAAGCGCCCAAAAGTCCTAATATTAAACAAAAAAAAGCCATTACCCTGCTGATAACCGACTTTCCTCCGGATTTAACCGAAAATCAGCGCAAAATTGTCGAAATTCTCCGTCATCAGGGAGGAGAAATGTGGCTGCCAGAATTGGCACAACTTGCGGGGACAAAACATTTTAAACCGCTCATTGACAAGGGTTATGTGGTGATTCAAGATCGAGAATTTCTGCGCTTATCCTCGGCGATTATGAGCAGGGATCAACCAAAAACACTCACTTCTAGTCAAAAACAGGCTTTAGAAGCCATTCAAACCCTAAAAGGTGGGGAAAGCGCTCTCTTACATGGAGTGACGGGATCGGGTAAAACAGAAGTCTATCTACAGGCGATCGCAACTGTCCTAGCAGCGGGTAAATCTGCCTTGGTTTTAGTCCCCGAAATTGGATTAACACCGCAACTAAGCGATCGCTTTGTGGCCCGTTTTGGCGATCGAGTCTATGTTTATCATAGCGCCCTCTCGGAAGGAGAAAGATACGATACCTGGCGACAGATGTTGACAGGAACCCCACAAGTTATTATCGGGACGAGATCGGCGATTTTTGCTCCTTTACCCCATCTAGGCATGATTATCCTCGATGAAGAACACGATAGCAGCTTTAAACAAAGTCAGTTACTCCCCACCTATCACGCGCGTACCGTGGCTAAATGGCGCTCTCAATTAAACCATTGTCGCGTAATTTTAGGCTCGGCAACGCCATCCCTAGAAACATGGCTAGAATCCCAAGCTAATCCCAGTCTTTACCTATCTTTACCCGATCGCATTCAAAATCGCTCCTTACCGCGGGTGGAAATCGTCGATATGCGACGGGAATTGCAACGAGGCAATCGTTCCCTGTTTAGTCAATCCCTGCGTTCAGCACTGGAAACCCTGCGCGACAAGGGAGAACAGGCAATTTTATTCGTCAGTCGCCGCGGACATAGTACATTTGTATCTTGCCGAAGTTGCGGTTATGTGATGGAGTGTCCCCACTGTGATGTCTCTCTCTCCTACCACCACACCGAACCGGGAGCGCAAGAATTACTCCGCTGTCACTACTGCAACTATGGTCGCATCCATCCGAAACAATGTCCTGAATGCGGTTCTCCCTATCTAAAATTTTTCGGCACTGGCACTCAGCGAGTCACCCAAGAATTAAGCAAAGAATTTCCTGATTTGCGCTGCTTGCGTTTTGATAGTGATACCACCCGCAACAAAAATGCTCCCCGGGAACTATTAAAACTATTTACTGATGGTGAATTCGATGTCTTAGTCGGAACCCAAATGCTCACCAAAGGATTAGATATAGAGCGAGTTACCCTAGTAGGAGTAATGGCAGCCGATGGTTTACTTTATCACTCCGATTATCGCGCCTCCGAACGCGCTTTTCAAACCCTCACCCAAGTAGCAGGGAGAGCAGGAAGGGGAGAAACAGAAGGAAAGGTAATTATCCAAACCTATACCCCCGAACATCCCGTGATTAGAGCAGTGCAAACCCACGATTATGAGGGTTTTGTCGAGACGGAATTAATGCAGAGAGAGGGTTTAAATTATCCTCCCTACGGCAGTTTAGTCTTAATTCGCTTTAGTGGTTTAGATGGGGAAGCAGTGCAGAAAAGTGCTGAAAATGTCGCGGAGGAATGTGTTAATAATTTCGGTTCTGATTGGGATATTTTGGGACCTGCACCCGCAACAATTATGCGCGTGGCTAACCGTTATCGCTGGCAAATTCTGTTAAAATTATCGGGGGAAAAGGCTGATATCGGTCGTCTTTTTCTTCCCCTAAAAAGCTTAGTTTTACCCAAGGTAAGTATGGCGATCGATGTGGACCCCTTGACGATAGAATAATCAGGGATGGATAATGCGATCGCAACGCGAGATCGCTATTGTTCACGGGTGCAACCAGTTATCTAAATCCGTCAAAGTGTTAAAGTCTAATAAGGCGAGTCCTAAGTCTTCTAATTGCTCCACAGGAAGGTTACGGATGGTTTCCTCAAGATTTTGCGGTATTTCACCGAAACGTCGCTGAAGTTGACGGAGGAGTAAATACGCTTCTCCCTGTTGTCTTCCTTGTTGTACACCCTCTTGAATCGCTTGTTCCCTATCCTGTTGGTAAAGTGGAGCTAAACGCATAATAAACTCCCTATCCTCCTGTGTTTTTTTCGATAACGCTTCTAAATTTCTACTCAAATTATACAATAAGTTTAAGGAAGCCGATTTTAGGGGATTATTCGGCGATAATCTCGCTAATTCATTGATAGCTCTCTCTCTTGTTCCTCCTCTACCCAATAATCTTAACCATAATGTCTCTGGGATTGCGGGTAATTGATGAATGACGACAATCGCTGTACCGAAACCCTCCGGGAGAAAATAAACCCCTTCTCCCCAATTGGGTTGTAATTGGGCAGTAAACAGGGATAAAATGCGCTCACTAGCTGTGGGAGTGAGAATCCATAACTTAGGTATCTCCTCCTCTGATATTCTCTGTTTATTTCTCTTTGCTTCTCTCTGGAAGATTTCACGGATAGCAAAGCGCTTGGACAGACAATCATTGATACCATCAAGGGTAATCCCATTGCGATAGGGTTCCAATAAACAGGGATTTTGGCATAATTTGCCTAATAGTCCTAACTGAGAGGGAATTTCAGAGATATTAGGATTAAAATACACATCAATTTCTTTAATTTCTGAGGTGACTTCTTTGCTGACAACTACTGTACCGTAGGGAGAAAGAAGGGTTTCTAAGAAATCTTTGCTAAATTTATCCCAAATAAAGCGAGTCATTTCAGTTACCAGTTATCAGTTATCAGTTATCAGTGACTACCACCTAAACTCGGTAGCTTGAAAAAGGTTAATTGCCTCAGTTGCTGATTTTAGCCTCCAGATTAATCATCGAGAATTGAGCAAGCGATCGCATTTATGATCTGATTCTAATTTATTGAGGGTCAGTAAGAATAGCGATAATTGACATTTCTTAAGGTTTTATCTCCCACTACTGATAATTAACATTAACATCGACAAAAAAACTTTCTAAAATTTGCTTAGATCAAGATAGATATTGACATTTGCTGTTAAATTAGTCAGCTTATGGCTCTTTTGGTTTTTGTGTGGAAACGAGGTCCATACTGATAGTTTCTTCGACAAAATAGTCCTAAAAGTGTTACCCGATAAACATTTCACGATTCCATAAGCAAAAATTATCACACAAAGTCGAGAAGAGCCAGCTTATCGCCCCAAAAGGGAAACAAAAGTGGGTATAGTAGATGTGGCCGCTTTTAATTTGGCTGCTGCTGATCGCTCTGGTTGATTGAGTTTAGCCAGAATTTGGTTTAATAATTCTAAGATTTGTGCAGAAGCAAGTTCTGGGGGTGGTTCTTTGGTAATTGCCGTCAATTCTGTGACAATTTCTGCTACCATTACCTCGGCATCAGGAAAAAATTCTTCTTGACTCTCGCTGGCGACTAAATCCCATTTTTCCCGTTCAAAATCCCGAATTAGTCGGCGTAAATCTTCGATTTGCTGCTTGATCCTAACTTGTTCTTCCGGTGCGATTGTGATTAAAGTGTTTCGGGCTCTTCGTTACTTGTTATGGTTCGATAGGGGGGCATAAATCAACAAAATCTTTATCTGGTAAGGGATTTAATTGATTAGTTCGCTTTAGATAAAAAACAATTGACAAAAATCGCCCAATGTCTTTCTCTATAAGGGTTCCATCCCTTATAACTCCCGTCTATTGCATAAGACAAACCGAAGAACCGTTTTTAATAACCAGATTTAGTATGACTAAATAGGGCCTGCTGATGATGAACTGAATATCAAAAATCGGACTAAAATAATACTATTATCAAATATCTTGGTGGGATTAATCGGCAATCATGGTTAAGTTTAGCAAGTACCTAAAGAGGCTTGGGATTGTTGCTGGAGTGGCTTTTTTGTTGTTGGTTACTCACCGAGCGGCTCCCCGAAAGGCAGTGGAAAATGAGCAGATGAAGGGGGTTTGGTTAACCAATATTGGCACGATATTGTTACATCACACTACGTCCTTAGACGAGGTGTTAAATCATCTTTCGCGATCGGGTTATGACCGGGTGTATTTTAGTGTTTATGGGTTTAGGGGAACGCTTTATCCGACTTCCCAACGTCCGACGAATTGGTTGTTTGTGCCGCCGTTGAGCAATCCCTGGAGGGCAGCGGTTAAGGAGTCTTTACGGCAGGGTTTGAAGCCATTTGCTTGGTTTGAGTATGGTTTGATGTTATCGCCTAAGGATCCCATTGCCAAAAAGCATCCGGATTGGCTATTAAAAACGCCCGCAGGGAAGACGGTGGTGGAAACCAATGTCTGGTTAGATCCGGCGAATCCGCAGGTACAAGCCTATCTTTTGGGGAATATGGAAGATATTTTAAAAGAAAAAGATTTGGCGGGGATTCAGTTAGATGATCATTGGGCGGTTCCGCGTGTTTTTGGTAATAAAAGTCAAGCTTTAACGAATTTAACCCGCAAGTTACATGATCATGTCAAGGCGATTAATCCCAAGTTGGTGGTGAGTCTTTCGCCTAATCCTCACTCTTTTGCGGTGAATAAATATAATCAAAATTGGTTGGATTGGGTGCGTCAAGGGATTGTGGATGAGGTGGTCTTACAGATCTATCGGAAAACTCCCAATCAGGTGGCGGCGAGTCTTTCGGGATCGGGACTGGCGACAGCTTCCCGGTATGTGCCGGTGGGGGTGGGTTTATATGCGGGTTGGAATCCTGATTTTTCCTTAAAGGGTTTACAAGCTCAGGTGAGGACGGTGGAGCAGCAGGGTTATGGCTATTCGTTATTTTCTTGGGAATTTGTGGTCATGCGTCATCTTTTTAATCATATTCCTCGGTTTTAAGTAGGTAGGCGTTAAAAATTATCAGATGCCCCCCTTATTAAGAAGGGATTAAGGGGGGACTAAGGGGGGA
>NZ_JADEVX010000266.1:0-4165 GCF_015207925.1 Microcystis sp. LEGE 00066
GGTGTGGGGTGTGGGGTGTGGGAAGAATAAATAAAAATAATCTCCTGACTTCTGACTCCTGACTCCTGACTCCTGCCTCCTGATAACTGATAATGATTCACTCCCCAGGTAAAGTAGCGGTTTCTAACCAAAAAGCCTCAATATTTTTGACAATTTTGAACAAATCGTTGAGATTGCGCGACTTGGTTATATAACAATTAACGTGCAGTTCATAGCTATAAAAAATATCCTCCTCGTTGCGAGAAGTGGTTAAAACCACCACAGGAATTCTTTTTAAACTGGGATCGTTTTTAATTTCCGCTAATACCTCCCGTCCGTCTTTTCTTGGCAAATTCAGATCGAGAAGAATCAGATTAGGACGAGGAGAATCGATATACTCCCCTTCTCGACGCAGATAATCCATAGCGTTGACACCATCCCTAACGATAACTAATTCATGCGGGACGGTGCTAGTTTTTAATGCCTCTTGGATGAGGCGAATATCAGCTTTACTGTCCTCCACTAATAAGATAATTTTGTGTGGCACGTCCTCGCCAGCGCTCACGCTCGTTACCTCCTAGGGGAATTGTAAAATAGAAAACCGCTCCTTTACCTAATTGGGATTCTACCCAAATTCGTCCGCGATGACACTCGATAATTTTCTTACAAATCGCTAAACCCATACCTGTGCCGGGGTACTCGTCGCGGGTATGTAGTCGTTGGAAAATCACGAAAATGCGTTCGTAAAATCGGGGATCGATGCCAATTCCATTATCGGTGACAGAGAACAGCCATTCCTCCTCTTGACGTTGCGCGGAAATATGAATAGTGGGAGTTGCTTTTCCTCGGAATTTAATGGCATTACCGATGAGATTTTGGAACAATTGCATTAACTGGGTTTTATCTGCCATGACAATTGGCAAAGGATCAACGGTGATTATAGCTTGACTTTCTTGAGTTCTCCCTTTCAGGTTAGCGAGAGCTTTTTCCAGTGCCAGATTAGCATCAATGGTATTAAACTCTACCGCCTGCATATCCACTTTTGAGTAAGCCAGCACATCATCTATTAATGTTTGCATCAAGCTGACACCTTCGACGGCAAAAGTAATAAATTCTTTAGCATCTTCGTCCAGTTCTTCGGTGTAGCGCATTTCTAGCAACTGCACATAGTTGGCGACTTGATTGAGGGGTTCCTGTAAATCGTGGGAGGCGACGTAGGCGAATTTTTTTAATTCGGCGTTTGATAGTTCCAAATCCCGCGCTAAACGTGCCAATTCATCGGCTTGTTTTAAGATGATATTGACGATCGCTTTTCGTAATTCTAGTGCGGCGTTAATTTCTACCGCTTTCCAGGGTAAAGATTTCAAGCGAACGGTTTCTTTCCAGAGGGAGAAAGATTTACGCGGACAGAGACGAATATTACCATCTATGGCAGTCGTTTCGATCGCTTTACCCGGATCACCACCCCAGTTCACGGTTTGAATTACTTCCGGACGAAACCAGAGGAGATAATTACGTTTAGAAATAGGAATTGCTAGTAAACCACTGGCAATATCTTTAAACTTACCCCCATCGGTATAAATTCGCGGTAAGGAATTGGTATAGTAAACATCTTCATGGACGTTTTTTTCTAGCCAAGTAATCAGATAATTTAGTTCTTCTTCGCTTGGTGTTACTCCAATTAATGTATAATTGCCGCCTAAAAAAATAGCGGCTCCTGTGGCTTTAGTTAGATCAAGCAGATTCGGTTTATGGGCAATTAATCCATCGATAAAGTTATTAGCTTCAGCCATATAATCGATTAATTGCGATTGCACAAAGTTTAATTTCACTCGATAGTCATAATCCTCGGTTTCTTCCCGTGCTGATATTTCCGAAAAAATCACTCTTCCTAAGAACTCACAAGCTTTACGCAGTTCGTAGGGTACATATTTAGGGGTGCGGTGATGACAGGCAATAATACCCCAGAGACGTTTATTTTCAATCAGAGAAATGGTTAAAGATGCTCCCACTCCCATATTATGCAGGTATTCTAAATGACAGGGAGAAGCACTTCTCAGACTGGACAGGGTTAAATTTAAAGGTTGTTGAGTTTCGGGATGAAGACTAGGCACTAGATCGACGGGTTCAGAGGTGGCATCGGGAATCTGTCGAATCCAATTAGCACTTAATAAATTTCGTGCCGGGAGAGGGATATCGGAAGCAGGATAACGTAAACCGAGATAGGGTTCTAGTTGCTCTATTTTGTCTTCTGCTATCACATCACCGTTATCTTCTTCGTCGAATTTGTATAACATAACTCGATCAAATCCTGTCATTTTTCGCACTTCTTTAACGATGATATTACAGAAATCTTTCAGGTTACGGGTGGCTTCAAGTTTATCGATCGAAGTTTTGGCTAGGTGATAGAAACTCAGGAAAGGAATGTTTTCATAGGAAATAGCTGGTTCTAACTCTAAAATCAGCATTTGTTCGGCGTTGCGGTGGAAAATAGCATCAAAGACGGCGAAATCATCCCCTTTAACCCGCGCCCAAATTTTGCAGGGATTGATAGCATCAAAATCGTTATTTTCTATGGCTGATTTCAGAGGATCGATCTGAAAGGGATCGAAGATTTCTTCTAGGGTTTTACCGATAATTTCCCCCGGAGAAATTCCCAATAAACTGCGGCTATTACTGCTAGTTTGGCTGACTTTTAGCTCTGGTTCGCTGAGAACTAAAAGCACCCCGTGCGGTTGAATTCGGTTATAGAGATGGATCGGTTCCCGTTCGATCGAAGTTGGGTTAATTGTCTCGGTTAGAACTTCCATGTGTATTGCCCCCAGAGGATTTTTGCCAAGTTGAAAACTCTTTGTTTATTAAAACTATTTCTTCTCACTTTCGGGGGGCGATCAAGAATAAATTTACTTCTCTTAATACTAGGCCATCAAAAGTAATAAAACTTTAATTAATCAGTTATCTATTGATCGAGCAGTTCTGTTCAGTTCCCTTTATTATAATCAGTTTTTCTCTGAGAATCTAGGGTAATTTGTTAAGAATTAAGATTTAATGTTACAAGGGACAGATAATTCTTAATAAAAATATACAGTAGGGTGTGTTAGCGAAGCGTAACACACCAAAATCTAAGATTTAAATATGATAGCAACCCTTTTTTGTTAATTACCTGGAGGTAAAATTTTGAACATTTCTGCAAGCTTATAACTATTTACAAGGAGACTAATTGGCGGATTAATCTTTTGTGCTTTTTCTGGAACTATTTTTGTGAAAAATTCCCATAACTTTTGGGATATATTGTTCTTGGTTTCCTTATCTTCACCTTCGACTTCATTAATTCCCACCTCGGTGAGGGTAGCCAAAATTTCCTTGCGAAGACCATTATAGCCAACGATGTAAAATTTGTTAAGAGCTTCTAGGACTTCATTTAATTTAATCAGCAGAAATTGTTTAAACTCTTGCGTAATTTTGCTATCTTCAATCATTTGAATTAAACCTAAGATTTCTTCCCTTAACCTGTTCAAATCCTCTTTGCTTAAATATATTTCCTCAAAATCTTCTACACAAGAAGGAAGCCAATGTAGAGCGTACCAGTCAGGAGAGTTTAATGGCTGTAAGAAAGAATGTGACCAAGACATTTCAAGTCTTGAAAATACACTAATTAATTCATCCTTAATTTGTGTCATAAGTTCTTTATAGGAAGACTGTTTTCTTGAAGGAAAATATTGTAGTTGATCTTCTATGTGATAAATAAGCTGTAGTAATTGAATCAACCCTTTCTGAACAGAATCAGTGTCATTTTTCACTTCCATTGCTCTTGCTAAAACTGCTTGAACTGATTCGTTAGTTTCGTCTTGAGAACATCTTTGTAGGATAATTAATAAACGTTCGGCTGGATTATGAATCGGTAGAGTAGATGATTCCAGGCTCTTCGTTACTCTTTATGCTAAATCAACAGACAAGATGCCAAGATAACATACTTCTAACCCAAAAATTCCGAAAGTTTCTAAAGCCATAGCCTCTTCTTTTTATTAGTTTAAGTTTATTGTTGATTCCCTCGACCACCCCATTCGTTGTCCTTCGCTCGAAATAACTAATTATTTCTCCAAACCAGTTTCGGATTGTTTGACAACTCTTAGTAAAAACACTGGAGGATTTTGCCAACCATTCCGAGATGGATAGCATTCCCTCT
>NZ_JADEVX010000267.1:0-4157 GCF_015207925.1 Microcystis sp. LEGE 00066
TACAATCCGACATATAGTTGATTCTGATAGTTCCCAGCTTGTACCAATGTGAAAATATGTTCTATATTCTCGCCAATATTCTAACGTTACTAAAACTTGTTCTTCTATAGATAGTTTAGGTTTCGGTCCCCTTTTAGATGGTGAATTAGAGTCGGCTTCAACACTTTTTACTGATTCTACCATCTTTCTATATGTTTGTTTATACACACCGATTTTATTCTTTTTTCCACTTCAATCTAAGAATTGAGAAAAAAGCAAAACGGCTCTTCTCGACTTTGTGTGATAATTTTTGCTTATGGAATCGTGAAATACTTATCGGGTAACACTTTTAGGACTATTTTGTCGAAGAGACTATCAGTATAGACCTCGTTTCCACACAGAAACCAGAAGAGCCAGCAAAACCTTATATCGTACCATAAAAAAATTATGCAAGAGGTCTATAGATGAGTTTGTCGATCACCCCTCCCTACTACCCTTGACAGAGGTTTTGAAGCGAGTTACAATACCTGAAAGCTACTGCTAAATCACCGTTATGACCCTCCCCCCAGTCAATCAGAACAAAGACGCAATCCCGCTAGACTCCAATTTTTCTACTACTCGCCTAGTGACGCAGGAGAAACCATTCATAATTAACGATCCCTCCTCAAAAGTACAGTCTATTTTATTTTTACCACCAAATCCAGAACGAAAAGAAGAAGGTGGATTGAGAACTCAAGGATATTTCAAGCGCTCTTATGATCAAGAGAGCGGTTTGTTTGACAATTTACCTCTTCCTTTAGTTACTATTATTACTGTAGTTTTCAACGGCGAGAAGTATTTAGAGCAGACGATTCAGAGTGTAATCAATCAAAATTATGATAATGTTGAGTATGTTATTATAGATGGTGGTTCTACGGATGGTACAGTTGATATTATTCGTAAGTATGAAGATAAGATTGATTATTGGGTGAGTGAGCCAGATAGCGGTCTATACGATGCGATGAACAAAGGAATTAAATTAGCAACAGGAGAGCTAATTGGATTAATTAATAGTGATGATATTTACAATGATGGCACAGTATCGAAAGTAACCAATCAATATGTCAATCCTCAGAAACTGAGATTCGTTATCATAAGTGGAGCAATTTTTCGCACTGATAGCCAGGGAAATATCAAGATTAGACTTTACACATCACATAAGTCGTTAGAAGAACAAATAGAGTGGAGAATGCCTCTGCATCATCCAGCTACTTTTGTATCTTGTGATGTATATAAAACAATTGGTGCATTTAACACTAAATATAAAATAGCAGGAGATTACGATTTTATTTATAGAGCCTTTCATTCTCGTAAAGTTAAATTTTTGATAGTAGATGATTTCTTGACCTCTATGAGGTTAGGTGGTTTATCAGAGGAAGGAATTATGAGTATATGGATTAAAGCCAAGGAAAATTTTCAAGTTAGAAAAGACAATATATCTTTGGTAAAAAATTTTTTGATTTTTCTATTTGTACTTCTAGTAAACGGTATAAAGCAAATTGTCAAGCCACTACTAAGTGATCCACTGTTGTCAACTTATTACCGATATCGTCATAAAAGAGATTGATTAAGATTTGACTGGGGGGTTCAGTGATTAATTCAGGCTGAGAGCATCTCAAACGCTATTGACAATTGACCGATTTTGTGATCTGCGTGGACATTTCAAGTGATACCAGTCAATTAGAATAGTTACGAACTCGACCCATTTGGACGATTTTTGCTTAACAATTGAGATGGCAAATTATACTCAAATATGCCTGAACCGTGGGTAAGCAACCCACATAAAGTTCATTTTTTCAAGGATTGTTAGGATGCGCTTACCTTGATAGTTAATTTAGTGAAGGGAGTTTAGCATGAAACCTGTTTTGATATTGTCTCTTGGAGTCCGAGGTGGCACAGTAATATATGCTCAAGAAGTTATTGATCGTCTTTCGATTGAAAAAACCGTTATCGTCCCTTTTGGCTCTTTGGTAAAAACTCCACGCCACAATTATAAATGGATTGCTCATAGAAACGTATATGATTTCTTTATCTATTCTTTTACTTTATTACCTCTATATATGATCAGCTTGTTCTGTGATTTGACAGTTAACAAATATAGTTCTATTTATCTTCCTTATTTTCATTACTGGAATATTTTTTTTGTATTCATTTTTAAGCTGTTTAATAAAAAGGTAATAACTACTATACATGACGGATGTATAGGGGATAAAAATCAGAACAATTTCAAAGGCAAAATTGTAAATTATCTTAAAGAGAAATCTATTTACTCTTCAGATGAATTAATTTTTTTGTCGGAATATGTAAAAAACGAATTTCAAAAAAAATATGGGAGAAAAGACGATTGTCATGTTATTCCTCACGGCTTAATAATACCAGAAGGTCTAAGGCAAGTATCCAGGAATCATAATCCATTGCCTAACATTCTCTTTTTTGGTCAGGTAATCCGTTCCAAAGGAGTTGAGAATTTAATCCACGCCTGTTTGAAGATGGCAACAGAAAAATATAATAAATTAGTTATAGTTGGAAAGCATTTCTATCCCCTCGGTATTGATAGAAATATTTACTCTAGTAGTAAAATTGTTTTTATAGATGATTATGTACCAGAAAATGAAATCTCTAAGTTTTTCAATGAAGCTGATATTTTAGTTCTTCCCTATACTATTGCAACCCAGTCAGGGGTAGTCACTATAGGTGTTTCTGCCTGTATTCCCATGGTTTGTACAAAAGTGGGTGGACTTAAAGATCAGCTAGTTCCACATGCTGAAGCAATTTTCGTAAATTCCGATTCTGAATCGATTAAAGAGGGTATTTTGGCTCTAATTGACAATAAAGAGCTTTATGAGTCTATTTCCTTAAATCTCAAAAGGAAACATACAAGTCTCGACTGGAATAATATAGCTAAATCGATCGAAAACGTTATACTCTTTACTACTGAATGACGAGGGAAACATCTATGACTATTGGGATTTGTAATTTGTGCGGTTCTCTGGTGGTTCGGATACATCCAGGATATTTTGGTACTCGTTGTTTAAACTGTAGATCTACTAAAATTCATAGAGCAGTTGGTTTGACAATTGAATCTCTAAATTTTTCAACCAGTACCTCTGTTTACGAGTTGTCTTCTCGCGGAGCTTTGTATAAATTCTTAAAGTATAAATTTAAGAATTTATACTTTTCTGAATACTTTGATGATGTACCTCTAGGGTTGATGAAGAACTCTGTTGTCTGTCAAGACGTTCAAAATCTTTTTCTCAATGACGAATCTTTTGATTTAGTGACTTCTACCGAAGTTTTTGAGCATGTTCCTGATGACAGCAAGGGTTTTTCTGAAATTTACAGAGTCTTAAAAAAAGATGGATATTTTATTTTTACCGTGCCTTTATCAGATAACCCGAAGACAGTTGAAAGATGTTTATTGCAGCCTGATGGGACTATTATACATCAGCTTGAGCCTGAGTATCATGGCGATCAAATTCGTGGACAGGGAAGAGTTCTTGCCTTCAGAAATTACGGATTGGATATAACTGAACGGTTAGAAAGTTGTGGTTTTCACGCTGAAATACGTCTAGTAAACTCAAGGAGCAATGTAATTGAAGATCAGAAGGTTATTATAGCAAAAAAAATGTAGTTCTATGACTGTCACTACGCCAATTCAAAAATGAAATGCATCAACCTCAAGAGTTGTCAAAGAAAGGCTCATCAGGTACTGTCTGATCATTAACAAAAACAAATCAGACCCAAAGACGAAGCCCTCGACATCTTAACATAGAACAAAGAAACTTGCTCTACTAACTTAGTCAGGAGGAAAATTTATCTCAACGGCAAATGGCCGTCTGGCTCGGATGTCATCAAAGCACGACCAGAGCGAGAATTAAGAAGGAATCAAAGTTTACTAGGCTGCTATCTACCTGACACAGCAGAAGCTGAAAGCGAGACGCGCACCAAAAATGCCAAACAACCCTTTTAAAATGTCAGCGAGTCAGCCTTAGAGTTGGTCAAAGAAGGATTAAAAGATTATCATAGTCCCGAACAAATAGCAGGTCGTCTGAAAAAAGCTGGTCAAGAATCGCTCAGTCATGAAACCATCTATCAAATGATCTATCAAAACTACCCTTGACTGTGGAAAGTATCAAGAA
>NZ_JADEVX010000268.1:0-4152 GCF_015207925.1 Microcystis sp. LEGE 00066
GGGTGTGGGGTTTTAGCGATTTTGAGAGGGTCAATTACCTAATTTTCAGGGAAAAAGTACCTGAATTTTCCCCCCAATCACTCCCACATTTGGTACTTTTTGATTTGCCAAAAGTCTAAAAGTCTTACCCAACAAGATTTTTAGATTTATTTAGCAGACCCTAAGTAGTCGTGGACAACTCAACTTTGTGTCCTTTGTGTCTCTGTGGTTCACAAAAACAAAAAAGGCTTAATTTGGCAACACTATTAAAACTGTAAAAACTTTTTAACTTGTGTCCAAAGATTGGTAAAAGACTCTTTCATTTCCTCCTTAATTTTCCAGCGTTTAAATGCTTCTTCGTAGGCAATTCCTTGATTTTGAAAAGTTTTCCAAGCCGAGAGAGAAAGAGGTAAACCCATCAGCAAAAAGATATAAATTGCCCAAGAAATTGTTCCCGCACTAATTAAATTAATGATAATAAAAAAACTATTAATAATCAGATAGCGAACGGTTTTATTTTTTAGCTCCTCGCGACGAAAGCGATCGAATTCTTGCCGTTTATAACTGAGCATTTTTGACTCTTGCCAGTCCTTTTCCGCCGCTTCTAAGTCTTTAACTTCAATAGCTAAATCGTCGGCAATTTCTAACAACTGTTGGCGGGTAATTTCTCCCCTATCCCCTTGGCGGGAGATAGCCAAATAGAGAATTTCCTGCACATCCTCTTGACTGTAGGATTGGGGAGGGAAAAAATCAGGGTTTGGCATAGCGATAGAGAAAGAAATAGTTTCCTTCTCTATTATGGGCGATCGATTTAGCGATTGACAGTTAGACGAGACAGGGAGTTTTTAACTGATTCAACCATGCTTCTAAATCCTGCAAAGAGCGATCGGCATATTGACCGTAACGTTCCCGTTTATTGCGGATTTTTCTGGTAAAATTCGGCAAAATGCCAAAATTTGGCGGCATCGGTTGAAAATGTTTCGGTTCGGCACTGCTGATAAACTCAAATAATGACCCCATCATCGTTGTGGTTGGCAATGTCACCGTTTCTAATCCTAAAGCTAAACGAGCGGCATTAGTTCCCGCTAACCATCCCCCAGCAGCCGCAGCCGTATAGCCTTCCGTGCCGATTAACTGTCCTGCCGCTAACAGCGTCGGTCGCGATTTAAACTGGAGACTGGAGGATAATAACTGGGGAGAATTGATAAAGGTGTTTTTGTGCATCACTCCCATGCGGACAAATTCGGCCTTTTCTAACCCCGGAATCAGACGGAAAACCCGTGTTTGTTCACCCCATTTTAAATTAGTTTGAAATCCCACCATATTCCACAATTGCCCCGCTTTATCTTCCATTCGCAACTGTATAACTGCGTAGGGACGTTGATCCGGATATCTGGGATCCGCTAATCCCACCGGTTTCAGGGGACCAAAACGCATGGTATCCTCTCCCCGACTGGCTAATTCTTCGATTGGCAGACAAGCCTCGAAAAATTTGGCATTTTCTCGCTCAAAATCCTTTAATTCCGCTTGTTCTGCCTGTTTTAACTCTTGCCAGAAATGCAGGTATTGTTCCCGATCCATAGGACAATTGAGATAGGCGGCCTCACCTTTATCGTAACGAGAGGCCAGAAAAGCGATCGATCGATCAATAGATTCCCCTAGAATAATCGGACTAGCGGCATCAAAAAAGCTCAGATAGTCCAGGCCGGCAAAATTTTGCAGATCTGCGGCTAAAGCAGCACTGGTTAAAGGTCCAGTGGTTAAAACGACGATACCATCCCGGGGAATTTCCGTGATCTCCTGACGTTTTAAGGTGACTAGAGGGTGGTTAGCCAAGATTTCCGTCAAATTTCGACTAAAGACCCCTCGATCGACCGCTAAAGCCCCTCCTGCGGGGACACTGTGCTGATCGGCCTGGGCAATAACTAGAGAATTTAAGCGTCGTAATTCTTCATGGAGTAACCCAGTAGCGCGATCCACCGCCATGGCACCAAAGGAGTTACTACAGACTAATTCGGCTAAAAATTGGCTATGGTGGGCGGGACTAGAGCGAATTGGGCGCATTTCGTGCAGGATCACGGGAATACCTGCTTGGGCTATCTGCCACGCCGCCTCAGTCCCCGCTAATCCTCCACCAATTACATGAATAGGGTGATCGATCATAGTTGGGAGAAAATGGCTAGAGTAGGATTATTTTAGCGTTAGTTCCGAGTCACCAAAAAATAGGGCCAGCCCATGGCAATCGCATGAAAATTTTGGCTGATCGCAAACTCAGGTTATAATTAAAGAAGGGATAGAACATTATATTTTATCTCGGCGCGATTTTTGCTTTCGAGAAGGTGGCAACACCGCCCCACTTTCTCACCATCTCCTTCCAGATGGGCTAGTTAGCGGTTTGACTTCTATGAACACCAATTATCTTGAAGAATACCAAAAATACCTAGCCGAATGGCAGAAAATGCTTCTGTCCGCTTGGGGTAATGGTGTTCCCACGACTACACCAGTGTTTGAGTTTCCAGAAACTTTGGTTAAATCCCTCGAATATCAACAGGAATGGGTGAAATCCTACCTAACCGCCCAAGAAACCGCCACCAAAGTTGCCCTCGATAGTCAGAAACAATTCTGGGATAGTTATTTCGGTTTTGCTCGTCAGTCCATGGCCGTACTCAATAAACCGGCCTAATTTAGATATAAATTGGCTAGATGGTTCGGTTAGTGACTTAACTTCCCTTAAAAAATAAAATACCTCAAATACAATCCCCTCTGGCTCTGTATTTGAGGCTTTTTTGGGTTTTATTACCTTTAAGCAATCAGGGAATTTTGGGGTTTAGCAAAAATCATCCGTCCGGCCGAGGTTTGCAGTGCAGATGTCACCACTACCCGCAATTCTCCCCCTAGATAGTCTTTTCCTTCTTCTACCACCACCATCGTGCCATCTTCTAGATAACCGATGCCTTGGGTGGGTTCTTTTCCTGCTTTGAGAATTTTTAGATCCAACGTATCCCCGGGCAAGTAGATCGGGCGTACTGCTTGAGCGAGATCGTTGACATTCAAGATGGTGACTTTTTGCAGATTGGCCACTTTACTGAGATTATAATCGTTAGTGAGCAAGGTGGCGTTAATTTCCTGGGCAAGATGGACTAATTTGGCATCTACGGTGCTAATATCCTCATAATCGGCGGGATGAATGACAATGCGATCGGGGAATTCTTGCTGCATCCGGTTTAAGATATCTAATCCTCGTCTTCCTCTAACTCGTTTTTGGTCGTTACTACCATCCGCTAACTGTTGCAATTCCTGAAGGATAAATTGGGGGATGAGTATCTGTCCCTCGATAAATCCCGTGTCTAACAATTGTTCGATACGACCATCGATAATACAACTGGTGTCAACAACTTTGGTGGCGGCCGCTTGCAGGGTTCCTTCTGCCACTAGAATTGATTCCATACTATTGGGGTTAATCAGACGCAGAAAAGTGCGACCGTGGGTATCAGCTAAACTAACCCCCAGATAGGAAAACATAATACTGCCTAAAATAGCGATTATCGGCTTGATAAACGAGAATTCTCTGGGAATCGGGAGGAAGAAAATCGGAGCTAGGATCAGATTAGCAATTAACAAACCGATAACGAGACCGACCGAACGGGTTAAAATAACTTCGATCGGAGTTTGTCGTACTTGGGTTTCTAGACGACGATAGGTAGTTTGGGCAACTAAACCAATAGCCAAACCAATAATTGAGGCAAAACCCGCCGATAACCAGCGTAAAGCTTCAATATTGCTGATTTGCGACTGGACAGCAACCGGCAGCAAGTCAACACCACTATAACCAATACTGGCAACAGCGAAGACGAATAGTAAAATTATGACAGCATCAAGCATGGGGATAATACCAGAGAGGATAGGGGGGGAATGATGGTAGAAAAATAATGAGTATGGATGCTTTTCTATTATATCTGTGGGTTTCTCCTAATTTGTGTCGGGAAAGTTGCCTCCATTCTAGGAGATGTTCTCCCCAGCCATAATACATCTTAACGAAGATAAACGAAATTATAGGAGACAGGAGACAGGAGATAGGAGACAGGAGACAGGAGACGGGAAACGGGAGACAGGAGATTGTGTTTATTTATTCTCCCCACTCTCCACTCCCAATTCATAATTTATAATTCCCAC
>NZ_JADEVX010000269.1:0-4147 GCF_015207925.1 Microcystis sp. LEGE 00066
CCCCCAACGGGGGGTTTGGGGGGTAGAACCCCCCAAAGGCTTGGATTGAGTGATAAAATCGCAAGTAATACGGCCATCCGTTGAGTATAAGCTACATATCAGGAGAGGCACTCATGCAAAAGGGGGAATAAATAATCAGTTTTTAATAACCAGATTTAGTATAAAAATAAATTCTTATGAAAAGCATTGTTTTAATTGTTGGCTTTGAAACCTTTAACAGGAATTTGTATCGGCAATCGGGCCTGTTGGCTAGTTCTAAATGTCCCGATTTAGAAGTAAAAGTATTCAGCGATAAATCCTTGACTAGCGAACCGGAAATAGTCGAGCAAGCTTTAGCCACTGCCGACGTTTTTTTTGCTAGTTTGATCTTCGATTACGATCAAGTTACTTGGCTACGGCAACGAGCGGCAGAGATTCCGATTCGCTTAGTTTTTGAGTCTGCTTTAGAGTTAATGAGTTTAACCCGTTTGGGAGAATTTGCCATCGGGGATAAACCAAAAGGAATGCCAAAACCAATTCAATTTATCTTGAGTAAATTTTCCAGTGGCAAGGAAGAAGATAAGTTAGCCGGTTATCTCAGTTTCCTCAAAACTGGTCCGAAACTGCTGAAATTTATTCCCGCTAAAAAAGTTCAAGATTTGCGTAATTGGTTAATTATCTACGGTTATTGGAATGCGGGAGGAACGGAAAATGTTGCCGCTATGTGTTGGGTAATTGCCCAAAAATATCTAGGATTAAAAGTACAGGAAATACCCGAAGTTATCGAAACTCCTAATAAGGGACTATTACACCCCGATTATCAGGGTTATTTTCTCACTCCCCAAGAATATTTGACCTGGTATAAAAAAAATAAATCCCTTGATAAACCAGTGGTGGCACTGCTGCTTTATCGGAAGCACGTTATCAGTAAACTACCCTATATTAATCAATTAATCCGTCATTTTGAAACGGCTAATTTAATTCCCCTACCCGTGTTTATTAACGGAGTGGAAGGCCATACAATTGTTCGGGATTGGTTAACCACAGACTACGAAATTCAGCAAAGAAAAAAAGGAATCATTGAAACTCCTTCTTTAAGTGAAGATGCGGTGACAGTAGATGCAATTGTCTCGACGATTGGCTTTCCTTTGGTGGGGGGTCCTGCGGGTTCTATGGAAGCAGGAAGACAGGTAGAAGTGGCTAAACGAATTCTGTCTGCTAAAAATATTCCTTATCTTATCGCTGCCCCTTTATTGATTCAAGATATTTATTCTTGGACAAGACAGGGAATCGGTGGTTTACAGAGTGTGGTTCTATACGCTTTACCGGAATTAGATGGAGCAATTGATACGATTCCTCTGGGGGGATTAGTGGGGGAAACTATCTATTTAATCCCCGAAAGATTACAGCGTTTAACTGGACGTTTAAACAGTTGGATTAAGTTACATAAAACCCCTCCGCAAGAACGGAAAATAGCCATCATTCTCTATGGATTTCCCCCGGGTTATGGGGCAGTTGGTACGGCAGCTTTATTAAATGTTCCCCGGAGTTTAGTTAAGTTTTTACAAGCTTTACAAGCGCAGGGTTATAATCTGGGAACGATTCCCGAAGACGGGGAAGAAATTATTCAAAAAGTTAAGTTTGCCGATGATGAAAATCTCTCTAAACAAAATCGTTTATCGATAGAAACTTTAGAAAATTGGCTAGGTTATCTGTTAACCTCTCGCATTGAAAAACACTGGAAATCTCTGAAAGATGCGGGGATAAAAACCATTGGCGACCAGTATCATTTAGGGGGAATTGAGTTAGGTAATATCTGGATTGGAGTGCAGCCACCTTTAGGAATTGCTGGGGATCCGATGCGGTTAATGTTTGAAAAAGATTTAACTCCTCACCCTCAGTATGCAGCTTTTTATCAGTGGTTACAAAAAGATTTTAAGACCGATGCGCTCGTTCATTTTGGTATGCACGGAACTGTCGAATGGCTGCCCGGTTCACCACTAGGAAATACCGGTTATTCTTGGTCAGATATTTTATTAGGGGATTTACCGAATTTATATATTTATGCTGCTAATAATCCCTCGGAATCTATTCTAGCTAAACGTCGCGGTTATGGGGTGTTAATTTCCCATAATGTGCCTCCCTACGGACGAGCGGGATTATATAAAGAATTGATGATTTTGCGAGATTTGATTGCCGAGTTTCGAGAAAATACTGAGAAAAATTACGCTTTAAGAGATAGTATTCTCCAAAAGATTATTGATACAGGTATCGCTAAAGATTGTCCTTTTCTGGAAGCAGAAAAACAGGGAATAGAATTCACTTTAGAAAATGCCAAATTATTTAGTCGCTACGCACTAACCGATTATTTCGTCAAGGTGTATAATTACTTACAAATCGTCGAACAAAGACTATTTTCTTCCGGGTTACACACCCTAGGAACTGCTCCCAATCAGGAAGAATTAAAAGGTTATCTTGATGCTTATTTTACCGATTTATCTGAGCGAGAATTTCAGCAAATTATCGCTGACGAAGCAACTAATGAAAAGCTTAAAGAAGGCATTGCTATTAAAAATTTATTAGGACAAAATAGCGAGGAGTTAACTAATCTTTTGCGGGGATTAAATGGGGAATATATACCCCCAGCACCGGGGGGTGATTTACTCCGGGATGGTGCGGGAGTTTTACCCACAGGACGCAATATACACGCTTTAGACCCCTACCGGATGCCTTCCCCCGCAGCCTACACTCGCGGACGGGAAATCGCCAAAAAACTCCTAGAACAAAACCTAAGCGAAAAAGGAAAATATCCCGAAACTGTAGCGGTTTTACTCTGGGGATTAGATGTGATTAAAACTAAGGGTGAATCCCTGGGTATTCTCTTAGAATTAGTCGGTGCAGAACCGGTGAAAGAGGGGACAGGAAGAATTGTCAGGTATGAATTAAAACCTTTAGGGGAAATTGGACACCCGCGCATCGATATTCTGGCTAATTTATCGGGAATTTTTCGCGATACCTTTATCAATATTATCGAGTTATTGGATGATTTAATGCAGCGGGCAGCCGAGATAGAAGAATCGGAAAATGATAATTATATCCGTAAGCACTATTTAGCCTTAAAAAGTCAAGGAATTGACAATGCCAGCGCTCGTTTATTTTCCAATCCTGCCGGAGATTTTGGGTCTTTAGTTAATGACCAAGTAGTGGAGGGAAATTGGGACAATGACAACGAATTAGCGAAAACTTGGGAAAAGCGTAATGTTTTTAGTTATGGTCGTCAAGATAAGGGACAAGCGCGGCCAGAAGTGCTACAACAGTTATTAAAAACCAGTGAAAGTATTATCCAAGAAATTGACTCGGTAGAATACGGTTTAACCGATATTCAGGAATACTACGGCAACACGGGAGGATTAAAATTAGCCGCAGAAAAACAAAGCGGTAAACGGGTAATGACAAGTTTTGTCGAGAGTTTTTCCAATGATACAACTCCCCGCAAATTAGAGGAGGTTTTGCGCTTAGAATACCGCAGTAAATTACTCAATCCTAAATGGGCCAATGCCATGGTTGATCAAGGTTCCGGTGGGGCCTACGAAATCTCCCAAAGAATGACCGCTTTAATTGGTTGGGGCGGTACGGCTAATTTTAGTGACGATTGGGTGTATAATCAGGCAGCCGATACCTACGCTTTTGATGCAGAAATGGCGGAAAAATTGCGTCAAGCTAATCCCGAAGCTTTCCGTAATATTGTCGGTAGAATGTTAGAAGCACAGGGTCGCGGTTTTTGGCAAGCAGACCCCGACAAATTAGAGAAATTACAGGAATTATATCAATTGACCGATGAAAAGTTAGAAGGGGTTACTTAGGGTTTGCTGAATAAATCTAAAAACCTTCGGCTCTTCTAGGTTCTGTGTGATAAGTTTAACTTACATAGGATCGATCTTTGTGTCCTCTGTGTCTCTGTGGTTCCCTCCACTCCCTCGCCAGCAGGACTGTATCTCAGAATACATTTTACCCACCAAATCCAAAAGAGCCAACCTTCTTGGATAATATCTTTAGGCTTTTTTGAAATCAACAAGTGCCAGCGATTGGAGTCAGGTACTTTTTCCCCGAAAATTAGGTAATTGACTCCCTGAAAATTGGTACAACCCCACACCCTACACCCCACACC
>NZ_JADEVX010000044.1:0-27641 GCF_015207925.1 Microcystis sp. LEGE 00066
GGTGTAGGGTGTGGGGTGTAGGGTGTGGGGTGTGGGGAGAAAAAAGCTGTCTCCTGTCTCCTGAATACTGTCTCCTGTCTCGACTAGGAAATTAATTTTGCACGACTACTTATCCAAATCCATGTCAGAAATAACCTTGCAAATCAACGGCAAAACTCAAACCTGTTTACCCGCAACTAAACTACCGCAAATGCTAGAAAATTTGGGCATGAATCCTCGGTTAGTGGCAGTGGAATATAACGGGGAAATCCTCCATCGTCAGTATTGGGAAAACACGGAAATCAAGGAGGGGGATCAATTAGAAATTGTTACTATTGTCGGAGGGGGATAAAATAATCAACAATCGACAGTTGAGGGAAAAAACTTGTTAGTTATCGGTTTAATCAGTGGCACATCGGTGGACGGCATCGATACCGCTTTAGTAGAGATTAGCGGTACAGTGGAATCTCCACAGGTGCAGTTATTAGCTGGGGAAACCTATCCCTATTCCCCCCGATTACGAGAGACAATTTTGCAAGTCTGTGGGGGAGAAAAGCTATCTATTGAAGATTTAGCCAGCTTAGATGATAATATCGCCGCAGAATTTGCCCAAGCCGCCTTAAATATCCAAAAAGAAGCCCCAAAAGCCCAATTAATCGGCAGTCACGGTCAAACCGTTTTTCATCGACCCCCCAAAAACGATCGCCTCGGTTATACGGTACAATTAGGACGGGGAGCAGCGATAGCAAAAATTACCAGTATTCCCACCATTAGTAATTTTCGCGCTGCCGATATCGCCCAAGCTGGTCACGGTGCGCCCCTAGTGCCGAAAATTGACGCTTATTTGCTTTCTCACCCCACCACAGCCCGCTGCGTCCAAAATATCGGCGGTATTGGCAATTTAACCTATTTACCCCCCCGACAAAGGGAAAATTGGCAGCAAAAAATTTTCGGTTGGGATACTGGACCGGGCAACGTCCTCATCGATTTGGCCGTACAATTTTTGAGCCAAGGCCAACAAACCTACGACCATAACGGTCAATGGTCGGCCCAGGGTCAACCCTGCTCCGAATTAGTTCATAAATGGCTACAAGAGCCTTATTTTCAACAATATCCCCCCAAATCCACCGGCAGAGAGTTATTTAGCCCCGCCTATCTAGCCCAATTGCGCGAGGATGCCCAAGCTTATTCCCTCGGTGATGCCGACTGGTTGGCCAGTTTAACCGATTTAACCGCCATTTCGATCGCCCACAGCTATCAAACCTTTTTGCCGGAAATGCCTGCGGAGGTGCTGCTCTGTGGTGGTGGCGCTCGTAATGCCTACCTGCGCCAAAGACTCCTAGCACATTTGGGGTCAAATGTCAAGCTTTTGACCACTGATGAGGTAGGATTAAATAGCGATTTTAAAGAAGCGATCGCTTTTGCTCTTTTGGCCTATTGGCGCTGGCACGATTTCCCTGGTAATTTACCGAAAGTCACGGGAGCAAAAGAGGAGGTTTTATTAGGAGAAATTTATCTATGAGCAGCATATATGAAATATTTTCAACGATTCAACGCCAAAGGGTTAGCGATGGGCAAATAGTGCCAATTTTAAGCGATTGTACTGATTACAAACGTCTTTTAATTCTTGTTTGGCCGCAATTGGGAGATTTTGACAGTCTCGAATATGCTTGGTGGTTAGAAAAAGAGGCAGCCCTTTGGCAAAATGCCGGGATTACCATTCGTGCCATCGGTATCGGCGATCGCAATTCAGGTTTAAAATTCTCTGAATATACGAAATTTCGGCAAGATTGGCTTTTTGTTGACCCGAAAGCCGAATTACACAATTTATTAGGACTGTATCGGGGTTTATCGGTAAAATTACCAGGATTTTCTTCTGGACAAAATGCCTGGTTAAATCTAATTTTGATGTGTGCGGGTGTGGGTAGTCCGGGGACTCTGGCCGAAGTGCTGCGGGGTTATCGTGGCGATCGCAAAGCCCCCCAATTAATTGCCGAGGAGGAAACAATACAAGCGCGGCCTTTACCACCTTTCCGGGGTTCCCTCTTCAATCTTGCCGGGGGTCAAGGTTTTCAGCGACCTTTTGAATTAGCCACCCTGAGACTGCGTAATATGACTCAGGTTTTGGGCAATTGGTCAACATATATCCCCGATAGTAGTTATCTCACCCAACGGGGAGGGACTTTTTTATTTGATAGTCAAGGAAATTTACTCTATGAGCATCGAGATGGAGGTATCTTGGGATTTGCTGAGAATATGAGTTATCCCCTCGCTTTTTTGCGGGATTAAGCTTTTTTCTTCTCTATATAGAGAGTTTCGATTAAATGATACCAGTCCAAAATTTTATACTAAATCCGGTTATCAAAGACTGATTATCTCTTGCTCTTTTGCCTGTCCTGATGTGTAGCCTATTATAGTCAAGGGATTTATTGTCACAATAACCCTTTTGTCGGGCTTTTTGTTTCCCCATCGGGAATTATCATCTTACCTTGGCAGACTAGAACTGATGCACCACCCACAGAAACTTCCGTAATTTCCCGGTTGTTTTTCTGAAACTTTAATTGTATGTTGCTGGGTCTGCCCATTTCCACCCCTTGGATTATCGTCCATTGATTCATCCCTTCCCTAGAAGATTCTAAGGCCCCTAGGTAGCCCGCTAAAGCGGCCACAGCCGAACCAGTGGCGGGATCTTCCATAACTCCTAAACTGGGGGCAAACATTCGGCCATAGAGACGAGATTGGGGTGATTCTGGGTCAAAACAGCAGACAAAAAGGGAATTAGCGGGGGATTGACCTAATAATGATGACCAGAGAGTTAGATTTAGTTTTATTTTCCCTAAAATATCTCGGTTTTTGACGGGGATGAATAAAAAAGGGAGACCACAGGAAAAGGCCCGGGGGGGATAACCGGGTAAGAAATCGGCAACGCTTAGGGAAAGAATCGCCGCTAAATCATCGAGAGCATAAGTATCCGTCACTAATTCTGGCAATTGTGCCACTTTTAACTCACTATAGACCGGTTTTTCCCCCTCCATGATAATTTTCACCGGTACTAAACCGACTCCTTCCTCTAGATAAATCGTGGTTTCTTGGTAAGGGGGAATAGCACCGATTAGGGCTAAAATATAGGCTGTGCCGACGGTAGGATGACCAGCAAAGGGTAATTCCGTACTGGGGGTAAAAATCCGGACTTTTTTAGTGCCTTGGGGCGTTTCTGGCGGAAAAACGAAGACTGTCTCCGAGAAGTTAAATTCGGCAGCGATTTTTTGCATCTGGGTACGGGTTAATCCAGACGCTTCCGGAAAAACCGCCAGGGGATTACCGCCAAAAATGCGATCGCTAAAAACATCGGCGGTATAGTAGGAATAGGTAGGCACGCGGGGGATAGAGCAACATTTATCGGAGAATTTTTTGATCTTACACCTATCTTCACCTCTGACCGCCCCGGTTGTCTGTCTAGGGATAGATACTCCTTGTCAGTCCTGTTAGTCTCTGTTGACTAAGAAATAATGAAAATACAGAGTTTTTCATGAAGATAAGGTATGTCTTGAATCGTCTCGGAGTCTCCTATGGGAAAAACCACAAAGACACAAAGGACACAAAGATTGATCGCTCCTATATAAGTTAAACTCATAACACAAAGAATAAGAGAGCCTAACTGCCATAGGCTCTACTACTTATCCGCTTCTAATCTGGCTAATAAACTGACTAACTTATCTCTGACGGAATTGTGAGTGTATTCGTCTTCAGGGTGGGGTTTTTGATGGGGTTTTTGAAAATAGGGACGTTCCCCGTATAATTGTCCCCATTTCACATCGACTCGGTGTACTAATTCATAGAGTAATTCTTGATTGTCTAAAATTTCTTCTAGGATTAACTGTAAAGCTTGAACGGGATTATCTAAATTTTGACTGACTTTGGTTAATTCTTCATCGACAATAAGCTGTAAAATTATCTGCAAAGCTCCCGAGGAATCCCCTAAATTAGCGGCAATAAATTGTTTAATCTCTGTGGTAACTTGCACTAATTTGGGGACAGGAGATTCCCCTTTAAGGAAATCCGCCCCCTCTTGAGCGATAAAATCTGCTAGGGTAAACTCGCGCCTTTCGATGATATCTTGGGAAAAATCCGGTTCTTCAGGGGTCATAAATTAAAAATATTAGCGATAATAGACTCTAGGACTTATTGTGACATTTCTAGGAATATCTATGGGCATCGATCGCAGAGAGTTTCAACACCGTCGTCAGCAGGTAATGGAAAAAATCGGCAATGGAACCGCAATTTTTCGCAGTGCGCCCATGGCGGTCATGCACAATGACGTAGAATACACCTATCGTCAGGATAGTGACTTTTTTTACCTGACAGGATTTAATGAACCGGAGGCGGTGGCGGTTTTAGCACCCCATCACCCCGAACATCAGTTTATCCTGTTCGTGCAGCCAAAAGACCCAGAAAAAGAAACCTGGACCGGCTATCTCCACGGTGTGGAAGGAGCAAAGGAGATTTTTGCTGCTGATGAGGCCTATTCTATCCAAGAATTGGACGAAAAATTACCCCAATATCTCGAAAAAGCCGAACGAATTTATTATCATCTCGGACGGGACAAAACTTTTAATACAAATGTTCTCAAGCACTGGCAAAAATTAATCGCCACTTTTCCCCGTCGCGGCACCGGACCGACTGCTTTAGAGGATACTAATTTTATTCTCCATCCTTTGCGCTTACTGAAAACCGAGGCCGAATTGGACAATATTCGCCAAGCAACTGCTATTTCAGCACAGGCACATAATCGGGCCAGAGAATTTACCAAAGTTGGTCACTACGAGTATCAAATTCAAGCGGAAATTGAGCATACTTTTCGCCTGGAAGGGGGTATGGGTCCCGCTTATCCTTCTATTGTTGCTAGTGGTGCTAATGCCTGTATTCTGCACTATATCAACAATAATCGCCAAGTACAAGAAAATGAGCTTTTATTAATTGATGCTGGTTGTGCCTACAATTACTATAACGGTGATATTACCCGCACTTTTCCCGTTAATGGTAAATTTACCCCCGAACAAAAAATTATCTATGAAATTGTTCTGGAAGCTCAATTAAAGGCGATTGAAGTGGTAAAAACTGGTAATCCTTATAATCTTTTTCATGACACAGCCGTGAGGACAATTGTGGAGGGATTAGTGGATTTAGGGCTATTGGTCGGCGACATTGATGAGATAATTAAAGAGGAAAAATATAAGCCTTTTTATATGCACAGAACTGGCCATTGGTTAGGATTAGATGTCCATGATGCGGGAGGTTATAAAGTTAACGAAGAAACTTGGCAGACTTTGCAGCCTGGTCATGTTTTAACCGTGGAACCGGGGATTTATATCTCCCCCGATATTAAACCTGCTGAAGGACAGCCGGAAGTGCCGGAAAAATGGCGAGGTATCGGTATCCGTATCGAAGATGATGTATTAGTTACTGCCACAGGAAATGAGGTTTTAACTGCAACAGTTCCCAAAAAAGTTGAGGATATCGAATCTTAAGTAAAAAGCTAGGTGTTAAAAATTGTCAGATTCCCCCTAACTTATTAAGGGGGTATCAAAGGCAAAATTTATCTTCAAAGGAGATTCAATTAAGTTTTTTCTAGAGATTATTATGGTTGTCACCAAAGAAAAATTATATACCTTTGCGGAATATTTAAATTATCAGGACTGCACGGATGATAAATACGAATTATTTAACGGAGAATTAATTTTCATGCCTCCCGCTAGTGGCTTTCATTCTTTGATACTTAGATATATATTTAAGGTGTTAGAAAGGGAAATAGAGAGGCTACAATTAGACTGGCAAGTTATGCCCGCCACCGTGGGAATTCGCACCGATAAAGCTAAATCGAGAATTCCAGACTTAATGATTTTAACTGCCGAACAATGTCAAGAGATTAGAAATATGACCACAGCAGTGATTGAATTTCCTCCCCTGTTAGTTGTAGAAATTGTTAGCCCCAATAATGCCGATGATGACTACCGTTATAAACGTTCAGAATACGCAGTGAGAGGCATTCCTGAATACTGGATTATCGATCCTATTGCCCTAAAAATATCGGTTTTAAACCTAATTTTGGGATTTTATGAACTGGCAGAATTTAACAACGAAGATAGGATAATATCGTTGACATTTCCCGATTTACAATTAACTCCTCAAATGGTCTTTGCACAGTAAAATCTTAGCTGGAGACTTTTATGATTGCTACCCAACAAAAAATATATACCTTTGCAGAATATTTAAATTATCAGGACTCCACAGATAATAAGTACGAATTATTTAACGGAGAATTAATTTCCATGCCTCCCGCTAGTGGCTTTCATGCCTTAATTCTTGCCTTTATTTATGATTATTTAATGGCAGAAATTAAAAGATTAAATCTAACTTGGAAAGTCATGCCTGCTACCGTGGGAATTCGCACCGATAAAGCTAAATCGAGAATCCCAGACTTAATGATTTTAACTGCCGAACAATGTCAAGAGATTAGAAATATGACCACAGCAGTGATTGAATTTCCTCCCCTGTTAGTTGTAGAAATTGTTAGCCCCAATAATGCCGATGATGACTACCGTTATAAACGTTCAGAATACGCAGTGAGAGGCATTCCTGAATACTGGATTATCGATCCTATTGCCCTAAAAATATCGGTTTTAAACCTAATTTTGGGATTTTATGAACTGGCAGAATTTAACAACGAAGATAAGATAATATCGGTCACTTTTCCCGATTTACAATTAACTCCTCAAATGGTTTTTGCCCAGTAGCATTATTAACGATTATGACTATCCCCTTAGAAATCCAACAACGTTGCCAACAACTAAAAACAGAACTACAAAGAGCCAGTTATGCTTATTATGTTCTTGATGATCCTTTTATATCCGATAGCGTTTATGATCAACTTTATCGGGAATTAGAAGACATAGAAAAGCGTTATCCCCAATTAATCACCCCCGATAGTCCCACCCAAAGAGTCGGGGATAAAATCTCTAGTCAATTTGTTTCTGTCCGTCATAATATTCCCCTGTATAGTCTCGAAAATGCCTTTAACCTCGAAGAATTAAATAAATGGGGCAGCCGTTGGCAAAGATATGTAAATGAAACCCAAGACACGGAATATGTGTGTGAATTAAAAATCGATGGTTCCGCGTTAGCTTTAACCTACGAAAACGGCTTTTTAGTCAGAGGTGTTACTAGAGGAGATGGAGTCACTGGCGAAGATATTACCCCCAATGTGCGGACAATTCGCTCTATTCCTTTACGATTAAATATAGACAATCCCCCAGCAATTGTGGAAGTGCGCGGTGAAGCCTTTTTACCCCTCGACACCTTTGATAAAATCAATCAAGAAAGAGAAGAAAAAGGGGAATCTCTCTTTGCTAATCCCCGCAATGCAGCAGCAGGAACCCTACGACAATTAGATCCTAAAATAGTTGATAAAAGACGCTTACAATTTTTTGCCTATACCCTACATTTAGACGATAACCATATCACCACTCAATGGCAATCCTTAGACAGATTAGAAACCATGGGATTTCTGGTTAATCCCCACCGTCAACTCTGTCCATCCCTGCAAGAAGTGGCGCAATACTATCAAGATTGGCAAGAAAAACGTCATCAATTAGCCTACATGACCGATGGTGTCGTAGTCAAAATCAACGATTTACAGCGACAAAATCGGTTAGGATTCACTCAAAAATTCCCCCGGTGGGCCATCGCTTTAAAATATCCCGCCGAAGAAGTCCCCACGGTAGTTAAAGATATTATCGTCAATGTGGGACGCACCGGCGCAGTTACACCCATGGCGGTGATGGAACCGGTACAGGTAGCAGGAACCACCGTACAAAGGGCTACTTTACATAATAGCGATCGAGTGGCCGAATTAGATATCCGAGTCGGTGACACGGTAATTATCCGCAAAGCGGGGGAAATTATCCCGGAAGTGGTGAGAATCCTGCCAGAATTGCGTCCTAGCCAGACTTTACCCTTCCAGATGCCCACTAATTGCCCTGAATGTCAATCTCCCCTAGTCCGTCCGGTGGGGGAAGCGGTGACGCGCTGTGTTAATAGTTCCTGTCCGGCGATTTTGCGGGGAAGTGTAGTACATTGGGCCAGTCGCGATGCTCTCGATATCCGGGGATTAGGGGAAAAAGTGGTAATTTTGCTGATTGAACAGGGATTAGTTACCGCCATTTCTGACCTTTACAGCCTCGAAAAAACGGAAATTGCCAAATTAGACCGAATGGGCGAGAAATCAGCCTTAAATTTGATTACAGCTATGGCTCAGAGCAAAAATCAAAGCTGGTCGAGGGTACTTTATGGGCTAGGAATTCGCTATGTGGGCAGCGTTAACGCCAAAATTCTCGCCGAAAGTTTTCGGACTGTGGAAGAGTTAGCTAACGCCAGCGTGACTGATTTAGCTTCTGTCTATGGTATCGGTGAAGAAATCGCTCAATCTGTCTATGATTGGTTTAGAATCGCCGCTAATCGGGATTTAGTCGCTAAATTACAGGCAGCGGGTTTACAGTTTGCCGCAGCAGCAAAAACCACCACCACAAAAGCGACTTTAGCAGGGAAAACCTTTGTCATTACTGGCACTTTACCAACTCTCAAACGGGAGGAAGCGAAAGAATTAATCGAAAAAGCTGGGGGTAAAGTGACGGGTTCTGTGAGCAAAAAAACCGATTATTTAGTGCTAGGAGAGGCGGCGGGTTCTAAGCTAGAAAAAGCCCTAGAATTGGGCATTACTCAGCTAACTGAAGCACAATTACTCGAATTAATCAAGGGTTAAAAGCTTAAGATTGGAGCAAATCTACTGAAGTATTATCGATTAACTGAGCAACAGCATCAAGATAATCATTAAGTTCCATTTTGTGAGCTTGGGCAAATAAATTAAGGGTTTCTACCTTTGTTCCTTCTCCCTGTTCAATGCGTCTCACTTGACGCTCGGATACTCCTATAATATCTGATTGTCGCAGTTGATGCTGTTTGCGTAAAGAGGCAATCGCTCGACCAAAAATCTGATCATGTTTTAATTTAATCGCTGCAAACTTTTGTTTTGCTTTTGGTTCAATCACACTCAAAAAAGCCGCTATATCAAGATGAATGTCCACCACTGGCCAATGAATATAACTACCATCTTCTGCTATAATAAAATTCTCTCTTTCTTCTAGAGGAATACGCTGTAAAGCTGGCATAGATGCAAAGGGAATTTCTAGCTCATCGAAATCACAGCGACTGATTAATAAACTTTCCCCAATAACTAAAGCTGTGGCGATTAAATGCTCTTGCGCTCCCCAAATCCAAGCATTAATTACCCTTGTCGGTAAAGTAAAATCTCGATAAACGAGGGTATTTCGCAGGGTGCGTAAATTGGCCCGTTTAAATAGTTGCGGCAAGTAGATAGAATCAATGTTTTCTCGGATAAAAAGACCTCGTAGATGATGTTTATCATTAGCGGTTCTGACAATATCTGACACTGCTTTTAAACCAGTCAAAGAAGTACAGATAAAGATGTTTTTTAAAGAATCAATATTCTTTAAATCTGGTAAGGAAAGAATCTGCACAGATTGAAACTTTGACAAGAAATTATAACTTTCTTTATCCTCAATTATAACAGTAATTTCTCGCTTATTTAACATGATTAATTACCTTGGGTACAGACTTTTGCCTCCCATTCGCTCAGGAGTTTAGAACGATTGGCTAAAACGTGGTCGAGTATTTGCTTTTTTTCCTTACTAGATATTTTGGCATTGGCGGGCCATTTTACCTCAAACTTTAGACCATTTTCTTGATTACAAAGTAAGAAAAAAACTCTAATTTCCCATTGCCCCGGTTTACGAACATGAAAATGAGGTGGCAAATGATCGTGAGAATTGAAAAACAGATCTAAGCCATCTAAATTAAAGGATTCCACCTTGCCCAAATCTTCACCTCGCCCACCTCAACTCTGGTCACTTAATGCTATTATACACTTAACCAGACATTTTGTCCTTAAATTCTGAAATATAATGTCTGCTTAACCTAGAACGATCAAAGCGTTAGATTAGAGAGAGTCCTTTTTTGAGAGATATTTAAACCTGATGGTCTGGCCTTTTAAACCGAAAACCCGCAAACAAATCGCTCGAATAGAAATTACAGGTGCAATTGCCTCCGATACCCGCAAAAGGGTCTTAAAAGCCCTAGAAATCGTCAAAGAAAGGCAATATCCCGCCCTACTTCTCCGCATTGACTCCCCCGGGGGAACCGTGGGGGATTCCCAGGAAATTTATGAAGCATTGAAGCGCTTACAAAAAACCACGAAAATAATCGCTAGTTTTGGCAATATTTCCGCCTCTGGCGGCGTTTATATCGGTATGGGGGCTAATTATATTATGGCTAACCCCGGCACGATTACCGGCTCGATCGGTGTTATCCTGAGGGGGAACAATCTGGAAAGATTGTTGGATAAGGTGGGAGTTTCGTTTAAAGTGATTAAATCAGGCCCTTATAAAGATATTCTCTCCTTCGATCGAGAATTAACTGATGAAGAAGAAAGAATTCTCCAGGATATGATCGATACCAGTTATCAGCAATTTCTGCAAACCGTCGCCGGAGCGAGAAATTTAGATGTCAATCAGGTGAAAAGTTTTGCCGATGGGCGCATTTTTACTGGTCAACAGGCGTTAGAATTAGGAGTCGTTGATCGCTTAGGAACCGAGGAAGATGCCCGACTTTGGGCGCTAGAATTGGCAGGATTACCCCCAGATAAAACTAAATGTCAGACTATCGAAGAACCGAAACCCCTGCTCAGTCGTCTGACGGGCAATCGTTCCCAAATACCCCTAGGATTACAAAAAACCCTACAGCGTCTAGAATTTGAATTAGAAGTTAACGGACAACTATTGTGGTTATACCGACCCTGATGACCAGATTAAAGTCGAGAAAAAGGGCGCGTTAACCCCTAAAATTGACTCATCAGGATTATCGGAGGATAACAATCGTGCAGTGGAAGGTTCGAGCCATTCGGGGAGCAACGACGGTAACGGTTAATACTATTGAAGCTATACGAGAAGCAGTAACAGAACTCCTCGAAGCGATCGAAATTCACAATAGTCTCGATCCCGATGATATTGTTAGTATTATCTTTACGGCAACTCAGGATTTAGACGCGATTTTCCCCGCTGCTATCGCTCGCGAACGTCCCCACTGGCAAAATGTCCCCCTCCTCGATGTGCAACAGATGCACGTCGCTGGTAGTCTGGAAAAGTGTATTCGCGTAATTCTTCACGTTAATACTCCCAAACTACAAGGGGAAATGCAGCACGTCTATCTCCGGGGGGCGAAAAATCTTCGCCCCGATTGGCAGATTTCTCCAGTAACTATTAATCGCTAAAATCTTCGATAACTGACTAAATCCCCATTTCCGACAGCCAACTCAAAATTAATTGATTAACTTTTTCGGGATGTTCATCGTGGGGACAGTGACCGGCTTTGGCAATCGGATAAAATTGGGTATTATTGCCCATTTTAGCTCTTTCTTGGTAAATTACCGAACCAGCGATCGGTGTCCAAGGGTCGTCCTCTCCCCAGAGTACCAATAAAGGGCGATCGATTGGCGGTAATAATTCCTGGGGAGAAGGTCCAGGGGGTGCTGTCAACACCGATGCGAACACTCCCCACGCACCCGCATCACAGGAGGGTTGATAGAGAATTTCGACTAATTCCTCGGTAATCGCAGTATGGTCGCGATAAACCTGTTTTAAGGTGTTCCGGATGCGATTTTTCTGCCTTACCTGTTCAAAAATAAACTTTCCTGTCACCGGAGAACTAACTAAACCGGTAAAGGCAGCCATGATTAAACGCAAGGGGAAATTTAATTCTTCGGGACGATGGTTTAATCCTCCCGCACAGTTAATAATTACGCCTCCGGCAGTGATTTCGGGAGATTCTGCCATCAGCATTAAGGTAATCAGTCCCCCGATGGAATTACCAACAAATACCGTCGGTTTTGCGATTTTTTCCCGCCAAAAGTCTTGTATTTGCTGCTGCCAAAGGTTGAGACTATAATCTAAAGCGGGCTTATCCGCACCCCCAAATCCCAAGAGATCTAGGGCATAGACTTGATAGCCATTTTCCCCTAAAACGGGGATATTTTTGCGCCAATGACCGATAGATGCCCCAAAACCGTGAATTAATACTAGGGGTTGTCCTTCTCCCCGCACAGTGTAGGGGATGGTGTGACCTTGCCATGTCCAAGACAATTGCTCTAAGCTAGTGACAGTGAGCGGCGATTGTAGTGCCATTGTATGAAGTTTTATTAAGTGATATTTAAATTATAGAGTAAAAATCAGCCGAGAATTTATGCCACAACGCCGGACTTTTACCAATAACTCGATGGCAATTTCCTATTTACAATGGAGCGATCGAGGTATGCCTCTATTATTATTGCACGGCATGGCGGATCATGCTTTGGTTTGGTCAAGTTTGGGCGATTATTTAAGCTCAAATTATCAAGTTATTGCCCCAGATTTGCGGGGACATGGGGAAAGCAGTAAACCAGCAACGGGTTATCACTTTCAGGATTATATCGGCGATTTAAGGGCTTTAATTAATCATTTAGGTTGGACGCAAGCACATATTTTAGGTCATTCTTGGAGTGCTAAAATAGCGGCAATTTGGGCAACTCAACAGCCAGAAGTATTTAAGAGTTTAATTTTAGTCGATCCCTTTTTTATCGATAAAATGCCTAGTTGGATTAGGATAACTTTTCCAATTCTCTATCAAGTTTTGCCCTTTTTAAAGATTACTCGTTCCTTTGATAGTTATCAGAGCATAGAAGCGATCGCTTATCAATTAAAACAATATAAAGGTTGGTCAAATCTACAGCAAGAGGTGTTTAAAAATGCCATTGAACAAAAAGCGGATGGCAGTTGGAGCAGTAAATTTACTTTATCGGCACGCGGGGAAATTTTTGAGGATGTCATGGGGTTTGCAGGATTAACTAAAACTTTAGATATTCCCAGTTTATTAATCCTTCCTCAACAGGGATTAAATCGCACTACTTGGCAAATTCAATCCTATAAAAAGTATTTAACTTCTCTAGAGATTAAAAAAATACTGGGTAATCATTGGGCATTTTTAGGGGAACCTGAAACTTTTAATCAAGCAGTGGCTGAGTTTTTATCTGTTCAGAAAAATGATGATGGTTAATTAAAAGGTAATTGAGCTAATTTTAAGCTGGATTGCGCTGCCCTAAGTAGGTAGGTATTAAAAACTTTCAGATGCCCCTTATTAAGGGGGGATTAAGGGGGGATCGGCACCCCCCTTATTAAGAGGGGATTAAGGGGGGATCGAACCTAAAATCCATTTTTAATTTAATTAAAACCAGCTACTTAACACCCTAAGTTCATATAAATTTCTTCGGCAATCTTCCTGCTACCTCCGGACTCTCCCACTCTAATTTTACCGTTCTCTAAACATCTGTGTAAATAACGAGAATCTGCCAAAATATCGATAATTTTAACCGCAGCATTTTTAAATAAATTCACCTCCGTGGGTTTCTTTCCAATAGTTATCACCGATTCCCCTAATAAGCGCATTTGTGCCTCAGCAAAAGGGTAGGTAAATTGGGGACCAAATCCGGGTATTTGTAGGACGGGTTTTCCTAATCCTACCGCTTGTTCTACTGCTGTACCTGCCATGGCTAAACAAGCGTCACAATGGTGTAAAATATCGGCAAAAGCATCACGATAACAGCACAATAAAGCCCCATTTTTCTCTAGTTTTCCCGCTCCTAAATAATGCCATCCCTCTTGTTTAGCTAAATTTTCTAAGTCGGTTTCTCTGATGCTAGGAACGATAGCAGCCCGAAACTGCATCGGTTTAATTTTAACTATTTCCTCACAGACTTGTAACTGTAAAGCTAAATTACTCAAAGCTTCGGGTAAACGACTCCCCGCTAACAAAGCAATCATGGGAATTTGACTATCTAATTCTAAATCTTTACCCGTTGGTGTTAGGACATCCATAATTGGATAACCAGCAAAAATCGCTTTTTTAATACCCCGATTTTGTAGGTCTGTTGCTGTATATTTATCCCTAGTGAAAACCCTTAAACACTTGTCTGATCTTAAACATAATTTTGTCAGTAAAGGTAATTTAATTGTACCTTCGTAATAACTGGAAGTAGAAACAATAAAAGCCACAAAAGGACGACCAGTTAAACGAGCGATCACAATCGGCACAATATCCCCCACTGCTATCAATAAATCACAATTCTTGCTAACTTTAAAAGCTGCCTGAATTTGTTTAATAGTTAGACCGATTAATCCCGCGCCAATATCTTTAATCCAATTAAAAGGATTAGTATAAATAATTCCCCCCGATGGCATAGTGGCAGTGGGGGCAATAATGGGTACTGGCAATTTTTGATAAGCTTTTCCCTCTCCCACTAAAGGCAAAGCAGCTATAGATAATTGGGGCTGAATTTTTTGTAATTCCCCCACAATTAAACTAGCATTTAAATCCTCGCCATGACCATTACTAAGAAATAAAACCTGTTTAAGCATCGATTTGTTATCCTCTATATTTCCTTGCTGCCAAAGAAACCGCCACCGTCACCGATTTGGCTTCTATTTGCTTGCTGACTAGCAAAGTCTCGCCCATTTTTAAAGCGGCAGCTTCGGCGACGCTAGGGGTTCCCCCTTGCTTGTTGACAATAGCTGAGGGATTGGGGACCTTAATATCTCTCAACTCCTCGGCAGTAAAGGTTTTTAGGGGTAATCCTTTCTCCTGACAGTAGGCAATTAAACCCCGTTCATCAGCTTTGATGTCAAGGGTGGCGATACCAGCAATAGCGGCTAAAGAGAGGTCATAACGCTGAAAAACAGCCCTAATTGCCCTATCTATGACCGCTTTCTCCGTCCCACGGATGCAACCTATGCCTAGCCATAATACTCGTCCATGCCATTGCACTTTTGCCCCGGAAGAATCGGCGGGTGAGTGGAAAGCAGGGGAAGCGCCAGTCATCATCGGTGTTGCCTCTAATTGTTGCGGGATTAGGGTTGCCAACGGGGAGAATCACCTTGGGGCTGTTTGGTAAGCTAAAAAACAGTTAAGAGAGGGTTCGTAAATTAATGTCAAGAAGATGGATTGTTTCTCGCCGCTCCCCGATACCTTTTAAACAGGATTTATTTTAATACATCTGTGCTACTAGGGCGCAGATTCTGCGCCCTAGATACCTTACTATCCTAGCGGGTTAAGGCCGCGCCTCTTGCGTATAAAGTGCGGGCATAATCGGTCCAAGTACCTTGGCCCCAATAACGGAAACAACTGGTTTGCACGAGCAAATTATAAAGCAGTGCCTCCAGATAATCCGGCCGTCGGGTGAAGCTAGGATCCGCCTGTACTAAAGGATAATATTTCTCGTGGAATTGAGCGCTTAATTGGTTCATCGGTTCGAGGACATTTTCGTAACCGCGCACCCAACTGAGATCATTTGTCCAAGATGCCCCATCCATGCTAAAACGGTGGTCGGTCTGTTTTAACTCAGCGATCGCCTGTTCTACTGCTTCCGGGGTAGCGGCATCCGGATTAACTCGCTGCCAGATTTTATGCTGGTGTACGGCTTGAATTGGGGGATAATCTTGGGGATTAACGCCAGCAGCCTCGATTAACTCCAGATATTCCGTACCGTTAAATCCTCCCACACTGGAACCCCCCTGCATTTCCCGCCAAGGATTGGGAAAATCGCGAGGAAATTCATTCATCATCACGCCACCATTTTCACCGTCGGCAATCTGGGAACCTAGGGAAGGAACCCAAACGCCGCCGATTTGCTGTTTACCGCGGCATTTGGCCTCGTGGTAGGGTTGCATTTGGGCAACTAATTTGGTGTCAGAACCCTGGGTTTTAATCAAAGCAGTAATCGCAATCACTTCACCGCGAGAATTACGGGCCACCAGGCGATTAGGAATATATTTTTGTTCCTGACTCAATCCCGAACCGTCGAGATTTTCCACCGAGTGTTCCTGTACCAATAACCAGCGATAGCCGCATTCTTTCAGAGCCTTAATATACTCGTAGAGGGTATCGGGATGGTTAGGAAGGTGCATTTCTGGGGGAGAGAACCCTTTGACTCGTTTCAGAGCATCCGGTCCAAAAATCGAGGCAAAATAGGTTTGCCATGCTTGCATCTGTAATTTTAGATCAGGAATCGGTGTGGAAGGAGCCACCGCATGACTCCACATCGTCCCCAACCATTCCACATAGGGTTGATATTGACTGTTACAGGTGATTAATTTGAGTTTATCGAGGATATCCTGCCGTCCCATCTGCACCAAACCCCAGAGGAGATTGCCAGAATAATCCAGCATAATCCGGGGATTACAGCCTTCCGCCACCAATTCCGGGATAAAATCGCCCATGCGACTGTAACACCAGGCAAAAACGCTGGCATTATGATTATCGCCATCCCCAAGATTTTCGAACATATGCTGGAGATTGCAGATTAATTCCCCGTTAACACCCGCCGGGATAGTGGGTTGGTGCATATGCAAGGCACAGGCAAAACCAGCGTTAATATTGTCTAATTTGAGATTTGTTGTCGGTAAAAAGATCGGATCATCGTGATTGACAATCGCTGCGATTTCCTGTTCCCAACCGCAAATAGTCGGTAGTCCGGGGCGTATTTCCGTGATAGGGTTCGATTTCGATGATACGGGTGTAGCGATCATAATTTTTCAGGCGAATAGATTGAGAGAGTTTGTCCCCACTCTCCCAGGGACAACTTTTTTTACTGGCAACAGGTCACTCCTGACTGTTCACTGCTAACTGAGCTAAGAGTGCGGACTTGATCCTATCCCATTTATACTGGGAGTAACCCCCTCCAGACACAAGCCTTCGTAACTCGTTAAAAATCAAGATGATTCTTTACTGAACTTAACCGATCCTCGCACTATGATACAAACAACTATCCGCCCTTTTACCTGTAACTTTTAACCATGTTCTCGGCGACTACCGAAATTCTTGTTATCTTCTTCCTCATCCTCCTCAATGGAGTCTTTGCCCTCTCGGAAATTGCCATTGTCTCGGCGCGCAAAATCCGTTTGGAACAATTAGCCAGAGATGATCGACGGGCGGCGGTGGCCTTAAAATTGGCCAATGATCCCAATCAAATTTTATCGACGGTGCAGATTGGCATTACCCTAGTGGGTATCTTTGCTGGGGCCTACGGAGGAGCTAATTTATCGGTCAGTGTGGCGCAATTATTGGCGCAAGTTCCTGTTTTAGCCCCCTACAGTCAAGCTTTGGGATTAGGATTAGTGGTGTTAATTATTACCTATCTATCTCTAGTGGTGGGGGAATTAGTGCCGAAACGGTTAGGTTTAAGTAATCCAGAAAAAATCGCTATCCTTGTTGCTAGTCCTCTCGATAGGTTATCAAAAATTGTTTCGCCCGTTGTCCATCTTTTGAGTAAATCGACTAATCTGATTCTCGGTTTGTTGGGGATTAGCGGTAATAATAATGATTCCCCAATTACGGAAGAAGAATTGAAAATTATGCTTAAACAGGGAACCGAAGCGGGAACCTTTGAGGAAGCAGAACAGGATATGGTGGAAAGGGTGTTAGGATTGAGCGATCGCCGAGTAAGTCAGATTATGACCACGCGTCCGGATGTTGTTTGGTTAGATTTGGAAGATAGTGCCGAAATTAATCGCCAGAAGCTAATTGAGAGCAATCATACCCGTTTTCCTGTGTGTCAGGGCAGTTTAGATGAGGTTTTGGGGGTAATTGAAGTCACAGACTTATTGGCCGATTGTTTAACCGGTGAAAGTTTCGACCTAACGAAGGATTTACAGCAGCCGCTTTTTGTGCCGGAAAGCACTAGGGGTTTAAAGGTTTTAGAATTAGTGCAGCAAAGTGGTCATCATATTGCCTTGGTAGTGGATGAGTACGGGGTGATTCAAGGATTGGTGACGCGCCAGGATATTTTAGAGGCAATTGTCGGCGATTTACCCCAATTAGATAATATTGAAGATGCACAGATCGTGCAGCGGGAAGATGGTTCTTGGTTGATTGATGGCACAGTGGCGATCGAAGATTTTAAAGAATTATTTGAAATCAGTGAATTACCAGGGGAAAAACAGGGCAATTATCACACTTTAGGGGGTTTTATTATTACCCATCTTGGTAGGATTCCGGGGGCTGCCGATCATTTTGAATGGCAAAGGTTGCGTTTGGAAGTGGTGGATATGGACGGTAATCGCGTCGATAAGGTGTTAGTAACGCTCTTGTTGGATGATTTGTAAGTAAGTAGCTGGTTATATAGCGTTTCCTAAGCTGGTGAGGTACGCCTATTTTTCTTCCCTTTTGCCTAAAAACCATAACTTTTGTACCTCAGCAGACGGAAAAACGCTATATAACACCTAACAGCTGATGAGATGCACCCGAAGGGACTATTTTTGAAAGCTTGAGCGGCCAAGTCATTAGCCACTTTTGCCACAAACCCCTAAGTAGCATCATGCTCAACGGATTTAGGATGATTATTTTTCTAGTCCGAAAAGCTCGCTCTTGAAAAAGGGGACAATTGTTAATTATTATTAAAAGTATATTTACTAATTAACCAAAATACCAGTGAAACTAGCTCAAGCTCAGACGATATTAACAGACACTTTAACCGTATTTTGGGGAGAATGGCTAGATTTACGGGCGAGAGTCCTTCAGATCGCCGCCACCGGTCTAGTTTCTCCCCTAATCTATATTATCGGTTTCGGGTTGGGGTTGGGAAGCGCCCTCGATCGCTCGATGAAACCCTCGATCGGCGATTCTTATCTAGAATTTATTTTACCCGGAATGGTGGCCCTGTCCTCAATGGCGATCAGTTTCGGGGGAACCACCTTTTCCATCTGTGGCGACCGCTTATTTAGTAAAACCTTCGAGGAATTATTATTACTTCCCGTCCATCCTCTCTCATTATTTTTAGGCAAAGTTTTCGCGGGAATTTTGCGCGGTGTAATGACTTCTGCATCAGTGATTCTCGTTGCTATCTTATTTACAGGAAAATTTGCCAGTTTTCTCAATCCCCTCTTTTTATTAGTTTTAATCTTAAATTGTGCCGTCTTTGCCGGTTTAGGGGCAATTGTCGGATTGCGAGTTACATCCCTCGAAAGTGTCAGTCTGTATAATAACTTTTTAATCGTGCCGATGTCTTTTTTAGGAGCAACTTTTTTCGATCCCCAAACCTTACCCTGGCCATTAAAAATTATTGTTTATTCCTTACCCCTCACCTATGCTAGTCTGGGATTAAGAGCCGCAGCCTACGATATTAATCAATTTCCTTGGTTCGCTATCCCCATTTTGTTAATCGTCGCTATTCTTCTCTCGATTGTCGGTGCTTATCAATTCTCCCATCAACGGGATTAAATCAGTTATCAGTTATCAGTTATCAGTTATCAGATTTAAGTATTCGGTGAACAGTATTAAGTGGCAAGTTCAGAGCTTTCTTTTCACGGATTACTGTTTAATTTTTACTGATAAAAGTAAAAAGCTCCTATCTCCTATCTCCTGACTCCTATCTGCTGACTCCTTTTTCCCTTGAATAAATATATCCTTTTTTATAAACCCTACGATGTATTATGTCAGTTTACTGATGAAAATGGGCGCTCGACTTTAAAAGATTATATTCCCATCCCGAATATCTATTCTGTCGGTCGTTTAGATAGGGATAGCGAGGGATTATTATTACTCACAGATAACGGTCAATTACAGCATCGTTTAGGTCATCGTCAATTTGCTCATCCGCGCACCTATTGGGTACAAGTCGAAAGAATTCCAGACCTAAACGCTTTAGAAAAATTGCGTCAAGGTCTTGCTATACAGGATTATCGCACTCGACCAGCAATAGTTAATATACTAGATTTTGAACCAGATTTACCCCCCAGAGAGCCACCGATTCGTTATCGAAAATCTATCCCCACCGCTTGGTTAGAAATTACCTTAACTGAGGGAAGAAATCGTCAGGTAAGAAGGATGACGGCTGCCGTTGGTTATCCGACTTTAAGATTAATTAGAACAGCTATTACTATTGACAAAAACAATAAATTATGCTTAACAGGATTACAACCCGGTCAATGGCGAGAAGTGACTGAAAAAGAGAGAAAAGCCTTGGAAAGGTTATAATTTCTGTAAGTAACCTTGATAACCAAAGTTGAATGTATAGTTTGGGACTTGATCAAATGACCCACAATTATCTATAATCGTGAATATTAAACCTAAGACAAACATGAAAGTTAAAATTAAAAATCTTGGCATTTTAAAACAAGCAGAATTCAGTCTAGGCGACCTCACAATTATCTGTGGTGGTAATAATACAGGTAAAACTTATGCTACCTACGCTTTATTCGGTTTTTTATACACTTGGCGAAGACTATTAACTTGGCCAACATTTGGACTCAAAGAAAAAATTAATCAACTACTTTCTGATGGTGTAATTAGTCTCGATCTACAGGAGTATGTTCAACAGTGTGAAAGTATTCTTACTGCAGGTTGTCAAAGATATATCCAACAAATACCTGAAGTTTTTGCTGCCAACGAGGAGAGGTTTAAAAATGTTGATTTTCAGATAGAATTAAATTTTGACAATATTCAATTTCAAAATAAGTATGAAAGGAAAATTAGTACAGCAACATTGGAAATTATCTCGATTAACAAACCTGAAGATGAGCCTTATTTATCCATTACATTATTAACAGAAACAGAAAAAATAAATCTGCCAGTGCATTTTCTTGAGGATATCATTTACGACAGCATCCAAGATATAATTTTCTCTCAGTTTTTTCCCAGGCCATTTATTGCCAGTGCAGAAAGGACAGGAGCGGCAATTTTTCGCAAAGAGTTAAATTTTGCTCGTAATCGTTTACTGGAAGAAATTAGCAAAAATAGCAATTTTGATCCTAGTGAACTGTTATTTAATGTTTCTCAGGATTATGCGCTACCAGTCAAAAAAAATGTAGATTTTACTAGACAAATAGAAACAATTGTCAAAAAAAATAGCTTTATCGCCGAAAATCATCCCAGTATTTTAGAAGATTTTGCCGATATTATTGGTGGTCAATATATGATTACTAGCAATGATGAACTTTATTACATTCCTAAAGGAAAAAAACTTAGACTATCGATGGATGAAAGTTCTAGTGCTGTACGTTCTCTTTTAGACATTGGCTTTTATTTAAGACACGAAGCTCGAATCGGAGATTTGTTGATAGTAGATGAACCTGAATTAAATCTCCATCCAGAAAATCAACGCCGTATCGCTAAACTTTTCGCTCGACTGATCAACATTGGTATTAAAGTTTTTATCACTACTCACAGTGATTATATTATCAAAGAAATAAACACATTAATTATGCTTAACCATAATAAACCACACCTGAAACAAATTGCCGCAGAAGAAGGCTATAGACAAGAGGAATTATTATCGGCTAATCAAGTTAAAGTATATATTGCTGAAGAAGATTCAAAGATGTTGAAAGGACAAAAAAGAAAGACCAAATTTCACACTTTAAATCCCGCTAAAATTGATCCAGAAATGGGTATTGAAGCGCGTAGTTTTGATACTACTATCGAAAATATGAATCGTATTCAAACGGCTATTATTTGGGGTGAGGAGTAATGTCTGATATTGCTATCCTCAAAGAAATGATTAGCAAGTGTGCGATAGTAGAGTTGGAATATAAAAAAGAGTACAAACGAGATAGTTATTTACTGAAACTGATAGAAAATCAAGATAACTATTCATTTGTGATTAGTGGAATGCCTGAACCCGATCAAGTTATTGCGATCAAGCTAGATGAGTTTTTTGATGTCCGCAAAATTTGGCTCTTCGTTACTTGTTATGGTTCGATAGGGGGGCATAAATCAACAAAATCTTTATCTGGTAAGGGATTTAATTGATTAGTTCGCTTTAGATAAAAAATAATTGACAAAAATCGCCCAATGTCTTTCTCTATAAGGGTTCCATCCCTTATAACTCCCGTCTATTGCATAAGACAAACCGAAGAACCCAAAATTTTTACTGGTAATAAAGGTGAATGTAAGCGTGCAGATTTTATAATTATCGCTAATACCCCTACTGAAAAAGTTATCCTTTGTTTGGAAATGAAGAAAAGCAGAGATTCTAATTCATCGATAATTAAACAATTAAAAGGAGCCGAATGCTTTGTCTCCTATTGTCGTGAAATCGGACGCTTATTTTGGAATCAACCCGATTTTCTTCAGGACTATCAATATCGCTTTGTTAGTATTAAAAATATCAGTATTTCTAAAACAACCACGAGCAGCCGTAAACCTTCTCAAAAAAGTGAGATTCACGATCAACCAGAAAAAATGTTAAAAATTTCCGCCGAAGCACTTTCAAGAATTAATTTAGTCCTATAGCTTGACATTATGACCGATTTAATCTCGATCGAATAACGATCTTTTGCCGAGAGTGCCGAAAGAGCCTTATCGATGCTCATTTTTAAAAACTTCAAACACCTGCCGGCTGAAATATTTTAACTTATCAGCCACCTTAGGAGAAGGTTGATAATTGCCGACTAATTGCCAATTTTCCACCGTAGATAGTCGCCAAGCGGTTCCTTGATGGTTAAAAGCCTGCATTTCTAAGCCAATCAAACGCTGATGCTGATCTTCGCTATCGAGATGAAAACGAATTTGTACCAGAATACTGCGCCCTTGAATTCTGGGACTCCAACCGGGAAAATGGAAAGCGATATCGATCGAGTCGGGATCCGTTAACTCCCTTGTGTGGGGATCATTGCGCCAAGGTTTCAGATCTGCCTTTGCATCGGGGAATTGTTGTTTAAACAGGTTGACGAGTGTGGCGATCTTCGCCGTTAATTCTAATCCTTTTGCCTGTTCCGACGCATTCATGCTCACCTCTGATAATTGCTTACAAAGTAACTATTTATACAGTTTAGCCCTGCTTTTTGCGACTATTGGAACAATTATAACGATATTTTCTCGATCGAGTCGAAAATGCCGCACCTGTCAATCAAGATAGCCGCTGCCAAAAAGACAAAATCAAAACTACACTAGAAAATAGGATAATCGAGAGGAACAGTATTTTCTATGAATCCCCAAGAGTCTCTATTACAATCGATCGAAAAATTAGGCTATCGGGTTACGGTGGGTGATGTGGCGGCAAAATCGGGTTTAGAGATTAACGCTGCACAACAGGGATTATTAGCTTTAGCGGCGAAAGCGGGGGGACATTTACAGGTAGCAGATACGGGGGAGATTATCTATCTTTTCCCCGAAAATTTTCGCTCGATTCTTCTGAATAAATATTGGCAATTGCAGTTAAAAGCTTTCGCCAGTAAAATTTGGAAAGTAGTTTTTTATGTTATTCGCATTTCCTTCGGCATTGTTTTAATTATTTCGATTTTAATCCTCTTGCTGGCTATTCTGGCGATCCTGATCGGCTTAATGTTTAAAGATAGTGACTCGGATAACAATTCTGGAAATAACAACATTAATATTAACTTCTTTCCCACGGACTTTTTCTGGATTTTTTATCCCGATTTTGGTAATAACTACTACGAAAGAAGAGATCGGGAAGTTAAGGCAGACAAACCCCCTAGTAAGATGAATTTTCTCGAGGCAGTTTTTTCTTTTCTTTTTGGCGATGGCGATCCTAATTTTAATTTAGAGGAGAGACGCTGGCAAATTATCGGTAAAGTAATTCAAAATAATCGTGGCTCGATTATAGCTCCACAAATTGCCCCCTATCTCGATAGTATTACCCCCAGTCATGAGGAGACAGAAGATTATATACTACCAGTTTTAACTCGCTTTAATGGGTTGCCGCAAGTGTCCGATCGAGGCGATATTATCTATTATTTTCCCGATCTACAGGTGACAACCAAAGAGAGAAAATTACAAACAGTTTCCCCCTATCTAAAGGAAAAACGCTGGAAGTTTAGCGAAGCAGATAGCGGTCAAATTATCCTAGCTTTAGGTTTAGGGGTGGTTAACTTTATCCTCGCTTTAGTTTTAGGATCTTTGCTCAACAGTGATAGTGTGGATTTGAGTGGTTCTCTGGGGTCGATAGTCACAGGAATCTACGGTTTTCTCCTCAGTTATGCTGGTGCTTTTTTGGGGATTCCCCTCGGTCGTTATTTCTTTTTACAGTGGAGAAATGAGCGGGTTAATCAACGCAATCAACAGCGAGAAAAAAGAGCAGATTTATTAGCCCAAAATAATCCTGAATTGGAGCAAAAACTGGACTACTCTCGTCAATTTGCTGACCAAAAAGTGATTACAGATGCTGATATTAGTTATTCTACCGATCAAGACTATCTCGAACAAGAGATCGAGCGCTCGGATAAAATCGATCGAGAATGGCAAAAACGCTTAGAATCGCCCGATTAATCGCTTTTGCGGTGTGGGAAGTCATTCTGTTATTCTGACTTCCCCGACCGACTCCTAACCCCACCAACAAACTTTTTCAGAATGTAGGTTGGGTTGAAGCATGAAACCCAACGCCCGCATGGGTTACGCTACCGCTAACCCATCCTACAAATAATTGTGCCTCCCTACTCAACTTAAACGATCGAGAGTGCGATACTGAATTGCTTCGGCAACGTGGGAACTTTTCAGCATTTCACTATCTCCTAAATCGGCAATGGTGCGGGCAACTTTGAGAATGCGATCCATTGCTCGGGCCGATAAACCCAATTTTCGGATTGCCCCTTCTAAAATATGGCGACTGCTCTGATCAAGAGCGCAAAAACGCCGCAAATGCTCGGAATTCATCTCCGCGTTAGAGCGAATCCCAGTATCTTGAAAGCGATCGCTGGCCTTTTGTCTGGCCCTTTCTACCCGTTGCCGCACTTGCTCAGAAGCTTCTCCCCGACTCTCTTGGGTCATTTCTTCCGGTTTCAGGCGATTTACCGTCACTTGTAGGTCAATACGGTCTAAAAGCGGCCCCGATAATTTCGCCCAATATTGTTCCCGTTGTCGCGGTGAACAGCTGCAAGGTTGCACCGAATCGCCGTAATAACCGCAGGGACAGGGATTGGTACTCGCCACCAGGGTAAAACGGGCCGGAAAAGCGACGGAAAGACGAGTGCGAGAAATGCTCACATAACCATCCTCTAGGGGTTGCCGGAGATATTCCAAGACACTGCGCTTAAATTCCGTTAATTCGTCCAAAAATAAAATACCACGGTGGGAAAGGGAGATTTCTCCCGGTCGGGGATAAGTGCCACCTCCCACCAGCGCCGCTCCGGAAGCGGAGTGATGGGGACTGCGAAAAGGACGCTCGCGCACCAGAGAACCTCGATCCTTCAGTAATCCGGCGACGGAATGAATCTGGGAGACTTCTAGGGATTCGGCAAAGGTAAGCTGGGGCAGAATACCGGGTAAACGTCGCGCTAACATGGTTTTACCGCTGCCCGGGGGACCGACAAAAATTAGGTTATGACCTCCAGCTGCGGCAATTTCCAGGGCCCGCCGGCCAATGGCTTGACCTTTGACATCCTTGAGATCGGGGAGATTTACCCGCGATCGCCCAAATTCCTCGGCAGCATTAAAAGTCATCGGTGAATAGCGATCAGGTTCATTTAAGAAATTTACCACTTCCGATAGATGACGAAATCCATACACTTGTACGCCTTTGACCACGGCCGCTTCTTTGGCATTATCGGCGGGAACCACTAAACCCTTAATCCCCATTTTTTCGGCAGCGGCAGCAATGGGTAAAACCCCCGCCACGGCACGCAAACTACCATCGAGGGATAATTCGCCTAAAAAGAGAAAATCCCCCAATAAATCGGCTTCTACCTGTTCGGAAGCCCCTAAAATGCCGATACTAATCGGTAAATCATAAATTGGCCCCTCTTTGCGGATATCGGCGGGACTTAAATTGATGACAATTTTGCGGATGGGAAAGGCAAATCCGGCATTTTTTAGGGAAGCTTTTACCCTTTCTTTCGACTCCTGCACGGCGGTATCGGGTAAACCCACCACGGCAATTCCGGGTAATCCCCCCGATACATCCACCTCTACCCCGATTTTAATGGCATCGATGCCGATAATTGCCGCACTCCAAACCCTTGCTAACATTTTGGCTCAAGTAAAAATAAAGTGAGTTCTTAGGAAAATGAAACAGGATGTTCGGCTAGTTTTCCGCATAAAAATGATTTTATCTGGGAATTTACCCTGAAAATCAGCCTATTTCTCGGGATAACCTAGCCAGAAAAGCTGAGAGCTTAATGGTATAGTTGAAAAAAAAAGTAATCTGTCTATGAGTGAGACTATTTTTAGCAAAATTATCCGGAAAGAAATTCCCGCCTCGATCGTCTATGAAGATGATCTGGTTCTTGCTTTTCGAGATGTTAATCCCCAAGCACCCACCCATATCCTCATTATCCCCAAAAAACCGATTCCGAAACTAGAGGAAGCCAGCGACAGCGATCGAGATTTACTGGGACATTTGTTACTAACTGTTAAAAAGGTGGCCGCCGAAGCTAAATTAAGTCAAGGTTATCGAGTAGTGATCAATAATGGGGAACATGGAGGTCAAACCGTCAATCATCTTCATGTCCATCTTTTGGGCGATCGCCCAATGGCTTGGCCTCCGGGTTAAACCCCCCTTATTTTCCCGCATTTTTGGGGAATTCTAGAACTAGAAGCGTTCTTTTCCGAGTCGGTCTTCTCGATGTTGAACCCATGAATAAGTCTCTTTCTGCGATCGCATTGGCCAGCACCCTGCTGTTATTTCCCTTCACTCCTACGACTCTCGCTCAATCGGAATGCTTTCTCCAAAGAGCAGATGGACAACACATAGATCTTAGTCGTCTCTGTGGCAGTTCATCTAGAAATAGGAAAAATTCCCCGCAAGTTTATCAGCTACCGATTCAACGCCGGGTTAACGGCATTCCCACGGTGATGGTAGTTTTTAATCACCGTCACTCCTATGAAATGCTTTTTGATACAGGTGCTAGTGGCATCGTCCTCACCGATGCCATGGCGAAAGCGATGAAAGTCAAACGGGAAAGGGAAGTAATCAATAATACCGCCGGCGGTGTCGTTACTGGTTATCTTGGTCGCATTAATTCTGTTAAAGCTGGCGAGATGACTTTATATAATCAGATTGTTAATATTTCTCCCCAAATGAAAGGGTTAGGACTCTTGGGACAAACCTTTTTTGGTTCCTATGATGTCACGATCAAAAAAGATGTGATTGAATTACGTTATCGTTGATAAGTAGCTGGTTATAATTAAATTAAAAATGGATTTGGCTCTTCGTTACTTGGTATGGTTCGATAGGGGGGCATAAATCGACTAAATCCTTATCTGGCAAGGGATTTAATTGATTAGTTCGCTCTAGATCGAAAATAATTGACAAAAATCGCTAAATGCCTTTCTATATAGGGGTTCCATCCCTTATAACCCCCGTTCATTGCATAACACAAACCGAAGAGCCATGGATTTTAGGTTCGATCCCCCCTGCCCCCCTTGATAAGCTATCCATTAGTCACATCTTTCTTAACATAAAATTTGACAAAAAGAGAAAAGTGTGCAAGATGGCTCAAGGAGGTTCTATGGGGGGACTAATTTGATGAGATAGTTTCCAAGTCTGGCTGATATCA
>NZ_JADEVX010000270.1:0-4136 GCF_015207925.1 Microcystis sp. LEGE 00066
GGCTGTGGAAATTTGTCAAAAAGAAATGTTTACATGGTAAATATTATGAAAACTTTTCTGACTTTTCTTCAGCTATTTATGAATGTCTGAATGATGCCCATCTGAAACATAAAAAAGAACTGGATTCTTTGCTGACTCTACGATTTCAGAAGTTTAATAAATCTCAGATTATGAACGTCTAAAGTATACTTAGCAATCCCCAACTAATCAAGGATTACTCAGGATACTGACCCGGACTTTTTCGCCATTTTGCAAAGGTTTACTACTATTAACGACGAAACGCTCCCCCGGTTCAAGTCCGGTGATAATTTCTACTTGACCGTCAAGCGCTTGACCGAGACGAACGAGACGTTTTTGCACTTGTGAGTTAGACTCGGAAAGGACGAAAATGGCTGGGGATTCCCCCTGACTGACAATTGCTGTTTCGGGGACAATCACCTGAGGGGCAGAATTATTATTAAACCGCACCCGGGCCAATAATCCCCCTTTAATTAAACCATCCCCATTGGGTAGAGTAATCTCCACGGGAATCCGCCGGGCCGTGCCTTGGCTGAGGGGGAAAATCCTGTTGATGCGACCGGAAAAATTTCTCTCACCGAAAGCATCAAGGCTGACATTAACCGTTTGTCCTAAATTAATCGTTTTTAAATCCAATTCCGATAATAATACTACTACCTTGACCTGTTGAAAATCACCAATTTTGAGGACTTCATCGCCGATACTGACTAAATCCCCCGGCTCTTTTAGTTTTTCGATAACTATCCCCGTCGCCGGTGATTTAAGAATAGCATAGGCCTGACGTTGTTGTTCCTGAGCGATGACCGATTTTTGGGCGGCAATTCTGCCGATAATTGCCGCCACTACCTGTTCCTCGACTTTAATTCTCGATCTCGCGCTATTAACGGCTTTTAAAGCCACTGCCGCCGCAGTTTGGGCTGTTTCACCCTGTTGTAGGGGAATCGCCCCTTCTAGGGCTAATTTTTGCAGGCGCTCGCCATCATTTTTGGCCTGTTGATATTGTAGTTGTAGGCGCTCCACTTCAATTTCAGCGTTACTGACTTCAATTCTCGCCCGGGCTAATTCCGCTTCTAGGGCCGACAGGGCGGATTTTTCTTGCCGGACAACGGTGGCAAGGAGACGATCATCAACATGAGCTAGGATTTGTCCTAATTGCACCTCATCTCCCACATCGACGGGGAGATTGCGTAACTGACCGGTGGCTTGCGATCGCAGAGAAACTACTTTTAAAGGTCGGGTAGTTCCCGTGTAATCGAGATTGCGTCCGATGGTTGCCAGTTTAGCGGTGGTGACGTTGACGGTAGTAGTACGGGCCGCTGGTGGCGGTGGTTGGGTTTCGGTCCTGGGAGAACAACTCGCGCTTAAGGATAAGATAACCAGAGCGGAAAGGATAATCGGAGTCGATCCCATGGCGATAATCTTGGTAGAAAGCTGCTTTTGAGTCGATGGTCGCTTATTCTTCGTCCCAAGCTTCTACCGCTACCACTTCGCTGAGAGGGTCTTGCATGGAGAAACCGAAATCGAGCAACTCCTGCTTCCAGTATGCCCACTCATCTCCGTATAAAAGAGCCAGTTTCCAGATACTATCGCTAGGTTTGACTACTTTTGCATCTATCCACTTGCTAGCCTTGCGTTGAAACTTCACCATCGGGTGAGCTACAGCTTGTTTGGTCATAAATTCAATTGCTATGAATACTTCAGATTTTGCGCTTCCCGACTAAACTAACTCAAGACTAAGACTTTTGCCATTACAAAGGAGCGAGAAGCGCGTTTATTAACTTATTTTTACACCATATCTGTGGTTTTAGGCAAGTCTTTTTAACCAAAAGTACGGTAATTACTACTATAGATTAGTATAACCGGAGGCCACAATCATGGAACCGATGCCTCGATCGGTGAAAATTTCCAGTAAAAGGGCGTGGGGAAGACGACCATCGATAATATGAGCGGCCTGAACTCCCTGAGCCAGCGATCGCACACAGCAGCCAACTTTGGGAATCATCCCGCCGGCAACGATACCTTTTTGAATCAACTCCCGGGCCTGTTGGATATCTAATTTAGCCAATAAAGTGGAAGGATCCTTATAATTCTCTAAAATTCCGGCTGTATCGGTCATCAAAATCAGTTTAGCCGCCCCTAAAGCCGCCGCTATTTCTCCGGCTACCGTATCGGCATTGATATTATGAGCTTGGCCGGTTTCATCGGCGGCCACACTGGAAATCACGGGAATATAGCCACTATTGACCAAGGATTCGACAACGCTAGTATCGACACTGCTCACTTCTCCCACAAAACCAATGCCCTCTTTCCCCACGGGACGGGCGGTGATCAGATTACCATCCTTACCGCATAATCCTACCGCTTTACCGCCGGCTTGATTGATCAGGGCCACAATTTCTTTATTGACGCGCCCCACCAGCACCATTTCTACCACATCCATGGTGGCGGCATCGGTGACGCGTAAACCGTCTTTAAATTGGGGTTCAATGCCCAATTTATCCAGCCAACTATTGATTTCTGGACCACCGCCGTGGACAATAACGGGACGAACCCCCACACAGGAGAGAAAAACGATATCTCGCATCACCGTGTCTTTGATATCGCTGTTATTCATGGCCGCACCACCGTATTTAACCACTACAGTACGACCGCGAAATTCTTGTATATAGGGTAGGGCTTCGCTGAGGATTTTCACCCGTTGGGCATCGTTTTCGTGGGTATTATTGTTCATGGGTTTTTTTACCTGTCTGATTCAGTGATCAGTTTAGCGGTTTCGGGTTTGACAAAAACTGTTCACCTTGAACCGATTGCTAGAAAGTCTTAGAATTACAGAATTTTTCGACGCAACGGACAAAAATCTCCACTCCCATGGTTAACACCGATTCATCAAAATCAAAACGGGGATGATGGTGGGGATAGGCTAATCCTAATTCGGGATTGGCGGATCCCAAGAAGAAATAACAGCCCGGTACTTCCTGTAAAAAGAAGGACATATCTTCCCCTCCTAGGGTTTGACATTCGGGAACGATTCCGGCCGGGGTTTCCACCACTTGTGCGGCGATGGAGCGCACTAATTCCGCCATCTGATCATGATTGATTACCGGGGGATACAATTGCCAGTAATCGAATTGATAACTAGCCCCCTGACTTTGACAGATGCCCGCGATAATTTCTTCCATCCGCTGTCGGAAATAGCCTCCTAACAGGGGATTGAAATAGCGCACCGTCCCACTGAGATTAGCACTATCGGCGATCACGTTTCTAGCGCTTCCCGCCGCTAATTTACCCACAGTCACCACGGCGGCATCGAGGGGGTTAAGGTTGCGGGCGACGATGGTTTGCAAGGCGTTGACGATTTGGGCCGCCACCAGTAGTGAATCGACGGTTTGATGGGGAATTGCCCCGTGGCCGCCCCGGCCTTGAATCTGGAGATCGAAACATTCCACCGCCGCCATTAAAGGCCCATTTTTCACGCCTACTGTCCCTAAGGGCAGATTATTCCAGAGGTGTAGCCCGATAATTGCCTCCACGTCGGGATTTTTCAGCACTCCCGCTTCGATCATCGGTTTCGCCCCCCCCGGCCCCTCTTCGGCGGGTTGGAAAATAATTTTTACTATCCCCTTGACATCGTGACGGTTTTGTGCTAGGTAAACTGCTGTGCCGAGGGCGATCGCTGTGTGACCATCGTGACCACAGGCGTGCATTTGGCCCGGATGTTGGGAACGATAGGGGACTTGGTTTTCTTCGGCGATCGGTAGTGCATCCATATCAGCCCGCAGGGCTAAAACTGGCCCCGGTTGACTGCCTGCGATGGTGGCGACAATTCCGGTGCCGGCGATACCGGTTTGATGGTCAATTCCGTATTTAGTCAGGGTTTGACTGATTAAGGAGGCGGTGAGATGTTCTTGAAAGCCTAGTTCTGGTTTTTGGTGTATTTGTCGGCGCCAGTGGACTAATTGCGGCTGTAGAGAACGAATAGCAAGGCGAATTTGAGGGCAATTTAAGCTATTGGGGACAGGAAAGGAGGAAATCATCGGGTTCGGACGGCTAGTTTTTTTGATCACTGGTTTCTAGTTTAACTTCAGGGGACAGGGGACAGCTTTGTTCTCCCCACACCC
>NZ_JADEVX010000271.1:0-4113 GCF_015207925.1 Microcystis sp. LEGE 00066
CTACTGTACTTTTAGCTTGGGCGGCAATTATATCTGAGGGGTGAAAATAGGGGGAATTCCAAAAGTCGTAGGTGGCACTCGCTGCGGCTAGATTTCCCGAAGCTTGTGGCACACTTGTACTAGGTTGACTGGCCAAGTTTTCTACGATACTGATTAACCTTTTCTTTCTTCTGGTGTCCCCTAGGTCTGCATATTGTAATTCTTGGGCTGCCCATTTCTCCATTTTTTTGCTTACCTCCACCTTAATTCCTTCTTTCAAAACTATACCTATCAATCGTTTCCCCTTTTTTTAAGTTTCTTCTCTTTTTGTTAAGAAAGATCTGACTAATGGATAGCTTATCAAGGGGGGCAGGGGGGATCAAACCCCCCTTATCAAGGTAGGATCAAACCCCCCTTATCAAGGTAGGATCAAACCCCCCTTATCAAGGTAGGATCAAACCCCCCTTATCAAGGTAGGATCAAACCCAAAATTAAATCAACTTATTGTTTAGTTATAACCTAAGTTCGGGATGCTGAGTTATTGACTTTGGTTTGATAAAGTTTAAAACAACTTTGCATCACCTCTCGCGGCTTTCCTTGACTTTGCCTAACAAGAGAACTTATTTCCTCCTCAGTAAAAGTCGGCTCTTCGTTACTTGTTATGGTTCGATAGGGGGGCATAAATCAACAAAATCTTTATCTGGTAAGGGATTTAATTGATTAGTTCGCTTTAGATAAAAAACAATTGATAAAAATCGCCCAATGTCTTTCTCTATAAGGGTTCCATCCCTTATAACTCCCGTCTATTGCATAAGACAAACCGAAGAACCTAAAAGTCACTCTGGTTTGAATTAGACGATGACTAATAAACTCTTTAATTTTAGCTTCATCCCATAATTTAATCGAAAATTGTTGACAAATTCCCTCGAAAGGTGAGTCACCTCCTTTGTTATCAGGAAATAAAACATCAAGGGAACGATTAGCCGCTACTACTAATCTTAAAGGTGGATCAGGACGATTAGCCAACTCTCTTAATTGGCTTCTAAGCTGATAGCTGAAATATTTTTGAGTCATATTATCTACCACATCCAATAATAACAGGATTTTATGTTTTTCTAATTCCCTAGTTAATCTAGTTCCTTTGAGCGGTTTATCGTAAGGTACAGCTATACCAATCTGATTACATAATTCATAATAAAAATCCTTATCTCCTGCTAATCCTTCTAAGTTGAGATACAAGGGTTGTCGATGCAAATACTCCCTTGCTTGATGGTAAATTCCCCAAAGCAGGGTGGTTTTTCCCGTTCCCCTTTCCCCGATAATAGCAGCACTACTGCCGGAATTTAAAACCTCAAAAATATCTTTAATTTCTTGTTCTCGGCCAAAAATCTGCTGAATTTCTTTAATACCTCCGGAAGTGGGTTTAAAAGGATTATGGGCATTTTTTTGGGGTTGTAATTGCGGAAAATATTTAAAAATAGTCTGAACTGGAATCGCTCTTCCTCCTAAATCACTGTACTCATCTCTGGTTTTATTCACCACTCCGCACACTTTCCCCGTGCGTAAATTTAACAGAGGTGAACCACTAAAACCGGGTTGTACTTGCCCTAATTTAAACTTGATTAGGGGGTTTTCATCCCCCGTTAAACCTATATACTCAAAGTCACTAGGATCACCGTTCGGATAATCGTTGGTATAGCCGAAAGTGTATAATTTATCTGTTGATTGTAAATCGTGATCAAAATCGACATATTTGTGATCTAAAGACGAGTTTAATTGTAAAAGAGCCAGATCGATCCCGTCTAGATTCGGTAAGTTGATAATTTTAGCACTAGACATTTTACCTTGCCAAATTATCTCGATAGTCTCGCGATTATCCCGCGCATCTTTCACCACATGAAGACAGGTCAAAATTAACCCTTGTCCCACAAAAAAGCCTGTTCCTGACCCATAGATTAACTTTAACCTGACAGTGTACGGGGGTAGAGATTCTGGGGTAAGCATTTAATCAATTTATCCTCCCCATTCCAGAGTAATTTTTAAATTTCCCTTTCCTTCACCTTCCACAATTAAAGCGGTTAGTTTACCAGATTTTACCCTGACTTCTACCCCAAATTCTACGGTCGCCTTTTTGGGTTTCACTTTATTGATCGTAGCAGCGATCGATTCAGTAACTGCCTCAATTGTATCAGCCACACTTTGAAAGTCAAATATTTGATCGGATACTTCCCGTTCACCACCGAAACTTCTCGCTTCCACTAACATGGTGACATTTTCTTTAACTTTCACTGAAATAATCTCAGATCTAGATTCTGGCATAAGGCTCCTTCAATGACCCGTTTATGGTTTTCTCGATTGCTTCTCGGACAAACTTATAGCGGAACTAAAAAGGCTTATATATATTTCGGCACGGATTCCCATTATACTAGAAAGTATAGGTCAAATCGAGGGATTTTGTCAACTCTTTTTTGCCATTAATCTATTCGTGTTATGCAAGGGAGGGGGTTATAAGGAATGAAACCCCGATAGAGACAGACATTGCTGCGATTTTTGTCAATTGTTTTCGCTTTAGAACGAACTAATCAATTAAGTCTCTTGCCAGATAAGGATTTAGTCAATTTATGCCCCCATATCGAACCATACCAAGTAACGAGGAACCTTCTTTTTCCTCTTCTTGAATTGCCGATTTCGGGACAATGACGACGTTAACTGATTCCTCGACTTCGTTGAATAGTTCTAAAACATATCCTTCCTCACCCCCCTTCGGATGGGCAACTATATCGACAAGAATCGCCGAATCACCCTGCTTAAGATTGTATTCGGGAACGTCGCGGGCTAGGGTCACTTCTTCGTATAGTTGCGCCATGGTTTATTTTTCCTTTCGGGGTTTGAGGGTGATAAATTGAAATTGATGATCTAGGTTTCGTTTTAGCCAAATCGTGACAACGGATAGGCGAACTTGATTACTGCTGATTAATTCCCCCTCGACTCGATAGAAGGTTCCGTATTCGTTGGTAAGATCTTCGATGGCGGGATTGGTTTGAATTAGTTGGATGAGGGCGGTTTTTAGTGCATCGGGATTAGCGAGGGTAAAGCCAGCGCGGGCGAGGTATTTTGATTTGTCATCTTTGGGGCGAAATTTGAGGAGATATTTAGTTATTTTATCATCGGGAATTAGGGAGTCGCTAGGCAGGTACATCGGATCGAGAGAATTTTGTTTGATTTTACCTTGAATTGAAGTTTTAATATCGATTAACTGATCAAGTGTATTAATTGATATTGTTTCAAGTTTTTTTTGGGTTGTAATTGCAGAAAGTTTTTTGAAATAGTCTGGACTAAAAAGGCTTATATATATTTCGCCACGGATTCCCATTATAATAAAAAGTATAGGTCAAATCGAGGAATTTTGTCAAGTCTTTTTTAGCATTAATCTATATAATTGTCGGGTTGCTTACCAGTCATTGTCCTAAAAAAAATTATGCCCTGGTTTGTTAAACAAGCATATATGCAGCGGTTAACCGAGACAGCACAAGAGCCTCTCTTATTCTTTGTGTGATCAGTTTAACTTATAGGCTCTTCGGGAATTGTTATGCAAATAATTAACTTAAAATAAAATTCGATGAGAGTACCTACGCCTAAAAGTAGCTGAAATCTATACAGGGAGACACTTACGGCACAAACAAGTTAATATCAAAAGATAGACAATCGAGTTAAGATTTGATATAATAGCCAAAAACCAGAGTATTTTACTTATGATACTTGACAAATTTTTGAACCTAAAAGGAACGTCTATTCAAGGCTATCTACACCTAGAAAATATCGGTATAGTTTGCCAAATCGAATCGAAAAATCAAAAAGCAATCTGTCCTCGTTGTGGGTTAGAGAGCGATAAACTCCACCAAAATCATCGACATTTAGTCAAAGATTTACCAATCTCAGGTCAACCAGTGTACCTACAGGTTAATCGTCGTCAATTTAAGTGCGATAATTGTCGAAAACCCTTTAGTGAAGAGTTAGATTTTGTCGCCAAGAAACGAACCTATACGAAAAGACTAGCCGAGAATATACTCGAACAATTAAAAGAAGGAGATATTTTAAATGTTAGCCGAAGAAATGACGTAACGGAAGAAGAGA
>NZ_JADEVX010000272.1:0-4091 GCF_015207925.1 Microcystis sp. LEGE 00066
CCCCACACCCTACCCCCAGGAAAAACTTTTTCAGCAGACCCTAATTAAGTGGATAAATCGCCTCTTATTGTTTCTGTGTGTAAGGGATAAGAATAGGAATAATTTTCTAAAGTATGGTCTTTAAAGCTTTGCCTAGCAAGATTTGTATAAATAATAAAAATCAATAAATACACCAAGTTTCTCACAGACAATAAATGGGTGATATTTGGGAATAAAAAATAATTTTCGTTCAAAAATTGGCAAACTTTTTTATAGTTTTTAAACTAATTTGCGAATTAAACTTTTTAAATATAAAATCAATAATTTTCCTTTAGTTTTCTAGTAATTAAGTAGTCGTGCAAAATTAATTTCCTAGTGAAGATAGGCAAGAGGCAAGAGGCAAGAGGCAAGGGGGGTTAGATATGTGTAATTAATTTTGCTTAGGTACTTACCAGCCAAATATACACCTTTATATTCTTACAATAAACCAGCCACAACATTCAAATCAATACCTATTGCTTAAATTGAACATTCTCCTCACCTCAGTCCGGTTAATTTTTGCTTTAACGTTTTCTGCGGTTTGATTGCTTACTGTCACTAACCGAAGAAATCTTACCTTTAGATGAGCCTACTTTTACCTCAATCTGCTTAAACCGAACTCAGGTTAAATTCATCTTTTTTTCCTAATACCATTTTTCTTTATTTGCGTCACAACGAATGCAGGCTTGGCAAGCATTCGAGCGTGGATGTCTGTCATGGATTTAGAAATTTGGTATAAGTTCCCTGGAAAGATTAAGGTAAAAATTAGATCTATCGGCCTTTAGATTGACTGATCATGCCTATTTGCCACTGGTTCAGAGCTATCCTCGCCAATCCAAGCCCTGACTAACTCGTAGCAGAGACCGAGCAGAACCGGTCCGACGAACAAACCGATAATCCCGTAGGCGATCACTCCCCCGAACACCCCTAGCAGAATCACCACCATGGGAATGGGCAGACCGCGCCCCATTAAGATCGGTTTGAGGAAATTATCCACCAAGGTGGCGGGAATCATCCAGAGGGTAAATAATAGGGCGATGGAATTGGGTAATGTTACCCAAGCGTGAATGAGCGCCCCCAAGACAATTAAACCGGGGCCAATTTGGAGAATGCCCAAAATTAGGGTGAGGAAAGTTAATAAACCGGCCGCAGGCGTTCCCACCGTCACTAAACCGATGCCGATCAAAAGACTCTGGATAATAGCAACGCCAATAATACCACGGCTAACATTGCGGACGGTGGAAGCGGTTAGACTGGCCAGCGCGATGCCTCGACCTGGGGCAATCTTTTCCGCTAACCGGTTCATCAGGTGAGTCAGATTTTTAGCCGAGAGGGTAAGTGCCGCCGCAATCAGAATCGATACGATAAATTTCAGCACCGTCAGACCGGTACTGGTGGCTAGGGAAAGGGAGATTTTGCCCAGTTCTTTTAATTGTGGCTCGAAGCGTTGAAAAAATTGACCCGTGTTATCGGATGCCTGCTGCCAGAGACTGGCAATCCTTTCGCCGATTAGCGGCCAGGTGGCCACATCGGTGGGGGGAGGGGGAATCACCGCCGCACCGGTATCGATATATTCGGCCAGCGTTCGCAGATTACCGGCCAGAACCGCTGCAATGCCACTCACCGGACCGATAATAATCCCTAGACAAAGTAGGGTGAGGAGAACTGTGGCCAGTTTCGCTCGGCCAGCGAGTAACTTTTTTAACCAGAGAAAGAGCGGATACCAAGCGATCGCCAGAATTGCTCCCCAGAGGATCATGGTTAGGAAGGGACGCAGCAGGGTAAAACCAGCAAATAACAACAGGCCGAGAAAAAACAGCCGGATGACGAGATCGATAATTTTAGCGTCATTTTTCATCAATAGCGATCGCCTTTTGGCTAGATGAGGACATTGCTGCAATTATGGCAGTTTTTCGTTATCGGTAGTGATTCGCTAGTAGTGGTGAGCCTTCTTGCTGATCTGGTGGGGATTGTGTAGAATGTTTCCTGATCAAAATAACTGCCCGATAAATCTCTACAACTGATTCTTTCAGGGTAAATCTCCTGACAAATATCTTTTTTTTTGGTCGGTGCAATGCTTACTTCCAATCGTCTTGATCGAGTAAAATCGACTAATTTAATCTATTAACAATGATGCAGACAAATTTATTAGAAGTGCGGGGAGCCACCCGTCGATTTGGGGGATTAGTCGCTGTGGATGGGGTTGGCTTTCAGGTACAAAAAAACGAGATTTTTGGCTTAATTGGACCCAATGGGGCGGGAAAAACGACTTTATTTAATCTGATCACTGGTTTAATTCCCCTATCCAGTGGTGATTTAATTTATCAAGGCGACAGTCTGGCGAATTATCGTCCTCACCAGATCGCTCAGGCAGGAATTGCCCGGACTTTCCAGAATTTGCGCTTATTTGGTGAATTATCGGCTTTAGAAAATGTAGCGATCGCTGGACATATTCACAATAGATCCAATCTTTGGACAGGAATTTTGGGTTTACCAGTTTCGAGAAGGGAGGAGGAAAAAACCTATAAAAGAGCGGGGGAATTATTAGATTTAGTCGGATTAACCGACCAAAGCAATCGAAAAGCCCGTAATTTAGCCTATGGTGATCAAAGACGCTTGGAAATTGCCCGCGCTTTAGCTTTGCAACCCCAGTTATTACTCCTCGATGAACCAGCAGCCGGGATGAATCCCAGCGAAAAGGGGTCATTAAGTCAGCTAATTCGACAAATACGCGATAATTTAGCGTTAACTGTCCTGTTAATCGAACATCATGTGCCTTTAGTGATGGGATTATGCGATCGCATTGCCGTGTTAGATTTCGGTAAGTTAATCGCTTTGGGAGATCCAGCTACAGTCAGGGAGAATCCTGCGGTGATTGAAGCTTATTTAGGGGATGAATAAGGATTTTAGATAAATACTCAATCCCGCCCCGCATTTCGTCAGGACTCAGCCTTGATGTTAGCCTGTGCTGTAGAAGCAAGAGTTTTGTTATCTCGCATTACTCTAATCAAAAATCGTAATGCTTCGTTAACCGCATCAGCAGTGGGAAACATTTCTGCGACATCAGGCTCCAACCGCACAGTGACTCCACCAAAGCTTTTTCTTCCAGCGCCTAACTTTCTAACTCGGAGGTGCTTCAAGTCATACTCTGTCCGTAAATCATCTTCCATTTCTGGCTCATCCCTCTTCATAAGCTTCTCGTTCGGTTTGCGTCACTTCCCTTGCACTAATGAGTCGAATTACATCTCCTCTTTCAGTATAGGATACAATTAACAATCGCCCTCGATCTGACTCGCCAACAATCAGATATCGTTCCTCGCTCTCAGAATGCTCTGGATCATAGAAGTCAACATAGAGAGGATCATCAAAAACAGTGGCTCTTCTGGCTTCTGTGTGGAAACGAGGTCTATACTGATAGTTTCTTCGACAAAATAGTCCTAAAAGTGTTACCCGATAAGCATTTCACGATTCCATAAGCAAAAATTATCACACAAAGTCGAGAAGAGCCAAACAGTTTTTGCTTCCTCAAATGAAACTCCGTGCTTGGATAAATTGTTTACTGCTTTGTTTTTATTCCACTCAAACTGCATGGAAATACTGTATCAGCAATTTTTTCTGATTACCACAAGTACGGGAGAGCCAATTTTACTTCATTCATTCACACTTCTATCATTTTGACAAAAAAAAGCGCTCGCGCTATATTTATAGAGGGCGATCACTTCTAATGTCAGTATTGCATCCTAAGTCGTTTATTATCAGCAACGCCCAGATAATTTACTCGCTATTTAAGGGCGGACTGCTAATAACTGGACTTGTACCGTTTCAGGAAGTTTTATGGCTCTTCGGGAATTGTTATGCAAATAATTAACTTAAAATAAAATTCGATGAGAGTACCTACGCCTAAAAGTAGCTGAAATCTATACAGGGAGACACTTACGGCACAAACAAGTTAATATCAAAAGATAGACAATCGAGTTAAGATTTGATATAATAGCCAAAAACCAGAGTATTTTACTTATGATACTTGACAAATTTTTGAACCTAAAAGGAACGTCTATTCAAGGCTATCTACA